>DASQCE010000602.1:0-7716 GCA_035634855.1 Mycobacterium sp. | reverse complement strand
GGATCGACGCCAGGGCCGCGCGCCGGGCGGCTTTGCTCAGCACCTGCGCGGCCTCAAACGCAAGGCTGGTGCTGGAACATGACCGCAGGCATGGTCACACAATGGCTGGCATCCGGTGCGCTGGACCTGCCGCTGCCGGGTGGCGGTGCCACGGCCCTACGTTGGCGTCGACTCGCCGATCTGACCGAGACGGACATCGTGGCCGGCCGGCTCGCAGAGGCGCACACCGACGCCGTCGCAATCCTGGCCGAGCTCGGCGGCCCGGAACCGGAGCCGGATCAGCTGTGGGGTGTGTGGGCGGCGGAGCCGCCCGACGCGGTGGTACGCGCCTGCGGTGAGGGAGACGCGGTCACGCTTGACGGCATCAAGGCATGGTGCTCCGGCGCGGGGCTCTGCTCGCACGCTCTGGTGACCGCGCAGCTGGCCTCCGGTGAGCGCGCGTTGTTCGCGGTCAACCTGCGCCATCCCGCTGTCAGGCCGTTGCCCAGCACATGGACCAATCCTGGGATGGCCCAATCTGACACGCGCTCAGTGCAATTCAATGGTGCACAGGCCATCTCGGTCGGACGTCACGGCGAATATCTGAGCCGACCAGGCTTCTGGCACGGCGCGATCGGCGTCAGCGCCTGCTGGCTAGGTGGAGCGCGGTCGGTAGCGAATCCCCTTTACGAACGCGCGTCCGCCGACACCGTCGATCCGCACACTCTGGCGCACCTCGGTGCCGTGGACGCCGCACTTGCCGCTGGAGAAGCAATTCTCAGGACGGTCGCCGCCGAGGTCGATGCGGACCCGTTGAACCGCAAGGGTTCTGCCGAGCTGTCGGCCCGGCGAGTGCGGGCTGTGGTGGAGACCGCGGTCGACGAGACGATCAGTCGCACGGCCCGTGCGCTCGGGCCTGCGCCCCTGTGCCAGGACGAGGAGCATGCTCAGCGAGTGGCTGACCTGACGATTTACGTCCGACAGAGCCATGCCGAACGCGACCTCGAGCAGCTCGGCCGGCAGGCAGGAGCACGACGATGACCGCCGCCCCGGTCGGCCCATCGGTAAGCAACGCCGCCCGGTTCGCGGCCCGGCCGTTATCCGACGGCGGAACCCCGGCACAGGTCTGGCTCAAGGCGCAGCGAGAGCTGCCGCTGCTTGACCTGACCTCATGCCCCGAAATCATCGTAATGGCAGCGCATCCCGACGACGAGACACTCGGCTTCGGTGGGACAGCAGCGATGCTGGCCGATATCGGCGTGCGCGTACAGGTGGTGTCTGCGAGCGACGGCGGCGCGTCGCACGGGAATCTCTCACCCGTGGACCGTTCCCGGCTCGAACACGCCCGTCGCGCGGAACTTGACCGTGCCGTGGACGCCCTCGGTCTGCCCGCACCGATGTCACTTGGCTTGCCCGACGGGGAGATCGGCGACCACGCGGACCGACTTGCCGACATCTTGACCGAGGTACTGGCGGGCCGGCCCGGCGGAACATGGTGCGCGGCGACGTGGCGCGGCGACGGTCATCCCGACCACGAAGCCGTCGGACGGGCCGCGGCGGTCGCAGTCCGCCGCGCAGGGGCGCAGTTGGTCGAGTATCCGGTGTGGATGTGGCACTGGGCGCAGCCTTCAGATGACGCGGTGCCGTGGGAGCGCGCCTACCGGGTGCCGCTGACTCCCGAAGCGGTCGGCCGTAAACGAATAGCAGCGCAACTCTTTCAGAGCCAGCAGGAAGATCGTGACGAGAACTCCGGCCCGGTACTGCCACCGTTTGTGTTAGATCGACTGCTCGTGGTCGGGGAGGTGGTCTTCCGCTGACCGCTCGACTGTCCGACGCCTACTTCGACCGCATGTACAGCGAATCGGTCGATCCATGGCAGCTGCAGTCGAGATGGTACGAACGGCGCAAGTATGCGATCACCCTCGCGCTACTGCCCTATGCGCGCTATCGCCACGCGTTCGAACCGGGCTGTTCCATCGGCGTGCTGACCGAGTTGCTTGCGAGGCGGTGCGATCGCGTCACCGCCACCGATGTCTCGGCGGTGGCGTTGAACGTCACCCATCGCAGGCTTGTGGATGCCGGATGCCGCGAGCGGGTCACGTTGTTAGAGGCGTCCCTCGACGAGCCCTGGCCGTTGACGGGATGCGATCTGGTCGTGCTGTCGGAGGTCTGCTACTACATCGATCCCGGCGTGCTGCGCGCGGTCCTGGACCGCGAGGTGCCGCGGTTGTCGCAGAGTGCGACCGTGCTGGCCGCACATTGGCGCCATCGGGTCGCCGACTACCCGATGAGCGGTGATCACGCCAACGACCTCATCGGCGCCACCGCGGGGCTACACCACCTGGGTGGTTACCGGGATGCCGACGTCGCGATCGAAGCGTTCGACACCGGCACGCCCGCATCCGTCGCTGCGCGCACGGGTGTTCCCGGCGCCTAGTCTGCGCGTACCCGAGCAGCCTTGTCCTGCAGTACTTCTCGTTCACGCTCGTTGTCCGTCATCGATGCGGCGCGGTCGAACTCGTCGGCGGCCTCGGCGTCGCGGCCGAGCCGTGCAAGTAGTTCGCCGCGCACGCTCGGCAGTAGATATGACGCGTCCAGCCCGTCGATGTCGTCGACGATCTCCAGCGCGGAGGCGGGGCCCGTCACGGGATCGGCCATCGCCACCGCGACCGCGCGGTTCAGCTCCACCACCGGCGACGGCGCGATCTGGCGCAGCCCGTCGTACAGCAGCACGATGCGCGCCCAGTCGGTATCCGCGGCCGTCGGCGCGACGGCGTGGCATTCGGCCAGCGCTGCCTGCAACGCATACGGTCCCCAGCCGACGCGCTTGCGCTGCAACGCATTCGCCGCCCGCTCCAGGGCAGTGACGCCGCGCTGGATCTGCGCCCGGTCCCACTTGGTGCGGTTCTGGTCCTCGAGCAGGATCGGCCTGCCATCGGCGTCGGTGCGGGCCGCGAAGCGCGACGACTGAAACTCCATCAGCGACACCAAACCGTGCACTTCGGCCTCGTCGGGCACCAGCGCCGCCAGGACGCGGCCAAGCCGTAACGCCTCGCTGCACAGCTCGTCACGGATCCAGCGGTGGCCGACAGAGGCGGAATAGCCCTCGTTGTAGATCAGGTAGATCACGCTCAGCACGGCTGAGAGCCGCTGTGGGTACTCCGACCGGTCCGGTACCTCGAACGGCACATTGGCGGCGGCCAGTGTCTTCTTGGACCGGGTGATGCGGGCGGCGACCGTCGCCGTCGACGTCAAGAACGCGCGGGCGATCTCGTCGGTGGTCAGGCCCCCGATCACGCGCAGCGTCAGCGCGATCTGGCCCTCCCGCGACAGCACCGGATGCGACGAGATGAAGATCAGCCGCAACACGTCGTCGTCGATGCGGTCGGGATCCCACGCTTCAGGGAGGTCACGGACCTGGGTTGCGAGTTCCCGCGCCATCGCTGCGTACTTGGCGTCTAGGTTTTCCTGCCTGCGCCAGTAGTCGATGGCCTTGCGCTTCGCGACAGTGGTCAACCATGCGCCGGCGTTGCGTGGCACACCGGACGACGGCCACTGCGTCAGCGCGTCGACGAGGGCTTCCTGCGCCAGGTCCTCGGCGAGGCCGACGTCGCCGACCGCGCGGGTCAGCGTCGCGACGATCTTGGCGGCCTCCATCCGCCACACGGCATCGACGGTCTGCTGTAGATCCGGCACGTGCCCATTGTGCCGAGCGGCTCAGGCCTCCCCGCGCAGTGCGGCGGTCACACTCGCGAACATGGTGGACTTGATCGCCTGCAGGGTGCCGGGATCCTTGCCCTTCAACCCTGTCGCGAGGCCCACGGCCGTCGACGTAACCCCGCCTTCGGGGGCGGTCGCGGTTATCAGGCCGATCGCCTCGGCGTCCGCGCCGCCGTAACGACGGCCTGTAGTCATCGCCTCGACGGCGGCGGCCGGCGTGAGCTTTGCCTGGATAAGGGCCGCCATGCCCGGTGTGAACGGGATGTGGATGTCCACCTCGGGGAAGCAGTAGTAGCCGCGGTCGACCCGCATGACCCGAAAGTCGTGGGCCATTCCCAACATTGAGCCCGCGCCGAACGCGTGGCCGTTGATGGCGGCGACGGTAGGAACCGGTGCGACGAGTACGCGTGCGAACACCTGCTGTACTCGGTCGACGTACCAGTCATGTTGATCGCTGTGGGCGGCAAGCCAATCCAGATCCAGGCCGTTCGAGTAGAACTTGCCGGACCCGGTGGTCACCAGCGCCTTGGCCTCGCCCGACTCGATGCGATCGAGGTAGCCATTGACGGTGGTCAACCAGTCCGGCGAGAACCGGTTCTCATCGTCGCCGAGGTTCAAAACCGCTATTTCGTCGGTGATTTCGAGATGTGTGGGCATGGTTATCTCCTAACTTGACAGACAGGATGGCTTCTACCGCGGCCGCAAGACGGCGGCGCGTGTCGGCAGTGGGCGGCATGGGTCTGCGCAACATCAGACCCGTGGGCAGTCCGACGACGCAATCCTCGATGACGGCGACCGATGCGGCGTCCTTGCGGTCCCACATGGCGATCGACAGCCGGATCAGCAGGTCGCGGAGGTCGGTGTCGAGCGCGCGGAGTTCGGCCTGTACCTCGGGGGGTGCATCGCCGATCAACTCGTCGCGGGCGATGCTGAGCCACAGCCGGGCCGACGACGGGTACTGCTCGCTGAACACGGCGGGCGCGTCGGCCGCGGCGATGACCGCGCGGACGGGGTCGTCCTCGGCGTCGACGGCCTCCTTCTGCAGCGCCAAGAAGCGTCGGGCGGCACGCACCCACGCGCGGCCGGCCAACCCGCCGCGGGAACCGAAGGCGTGATAGATCGCGCCGTTGGAGATGCCGGCCCGTTCGGACACCGCGCGGATCGTGACGGCCTTGACGCCGCGTTGGACGGCGAGTTCTTCGGCCGCGTCGAGCATCGCGTCGCGGTTGTAAACCTGAGGGCGGGGCATGGCAGCCAGGATAACAGAGCAGATGCTCTGTTATCAAATGTGTGTGACACGCCGAGGCAATAAGGGCCGTAGCAACCTCCCGAGGCGGAGAGTGGTGCTATGGCACATCGGCTCGTCATCGCGTACCGAGACGGGCGAAAGGCCTTTCCGAATACGCTTCTCAACCCCTACGCGGGGTTGGGCGACCGTGCCGTCGCCCGTATGTGGCGCCTGGGTTGGCAACGGGCCGCCGAGGAGAGCCGCGGCATTCCGCCCGAAGCGGAACGCATCGCGCGATTGGCCGCCGAGATCGACGCGCTGCTCGACTGAGGGGCCGAAGACACACATCCCACGGTGGCCGCCCAGGAGCGACAATGTCGCCAACAACTCGGCACACCAACCCGACCACTAAATCCCATCAATGCCGGATGGGCCAACCTCGCACACCTGGAAGCCGATTCTGAATAATCGCCCGGTCGATTCGAATTGACACGCCAACGAAACAGGATGCGTTGCGATCGTAATCACACGGGCCGCGGCTACGCCTCCACGAGGCGGGTGAGATGCTCTCGCGAGTCGATCTGCAGCTTGCGGTAGACGTTGCGCAAATGCCACGCCACCGTGTTTCGTGAGACGAATATCATCTCGGCGATGTCGCGGTTGGATCCGCCCTGCGCGGCCAGTTGCGCGACTCGCAGTTCGGTCGGCGTTAATGACTCGATGCCGCTGAGCGCGGGCCGACGTGGCCGGGCACCGGCGGCGGTCAACTCTAGTCGGATCTCGGCCTCGAGGCCGCTCGCACCGCATCGATGCGTCAAGTCCAGGCTAATCGTCAGATGATGTCGCGCCTCGACTCGCTGACCTGCCCGCCGCAGCCCTCGCCCCAGCGCCGCATGGGCATAGGCAAGCTCGAGCTTCGCATCGGTGGTTTCCAGTGCGGCGACGGCCTGACGGAGTGTGTCCAAAGCCTGCTGACCGCGTTCGATCATCGCTCGGTGTCTCAGCGCGACACCCAGGGCGATCGGCACTTCATAGCGCCGCGCGAGGAGAATCTCTTCTTGGATAAGCACATTCCCATGTGTCGGGTCTCCGCCAAGATGGGCGATGACGCCGGCAAGTGATCGCCAAGGCAGCGCCGACGGGTTAGCGTCACCGAACACCTGTAGCGCCTCCTCGGCTGCCACGAGATCTTTACGCGCCGCCTCGATGTCACGCAATCCCAGATGCAGTCGGCCACGCGCCAGATACACGTACGCGTCGACGCCTGGAACGTCGACTGGTGGAGGAACGTCCTCGACCCGCTCGAGAATGCTTGCGGCTTCGGAGAGTTCGCCACGTTCGATCAAGCAGTTGGCCAACGTCGCCGCTGCGGTTCGCGCGTGTGCATGCCATCCCATTCGGTCGAGCGCCGTCTGGGCATCCACGGCGGCGTCGGTGACATGTCCACGAGCGAGCAGGACCAGCGCCCGTACGAGCGACGCCTCCGCGTAGGCCATCGGTGCGCCGCGGTCGCGGGCGTCTGTCACCACGGCATCGGCGGCCTCATGTGCCTCGACCAGACGGCCCGAATGCAGCAGCGCAAGCACGGCGAGGCTGACGACGGGACTTCGCGAGGTGAGCTCGGCCAGCAGCATTCCGTCTTGCAAAGCGCGGGTCGCCAGATCGGCGCCCGTACTTGCCGGGGGTGACGTCAGGCATTTGCGCAGGGCGGCAACTGCGAGTACCGCACGATCGCCGGGCCCGGTGCCGTCGGCGGCGCTGAGCGGGCCGTGTTGGTCGGGCGGCAGGTGGTACTCAGCGCCGAAGGCTGCGGCCTCGAAACTCAGCCGGACCTGCCGGTCGCCATCCTCGAACAAAGCGGCGCCTTGGCGAAGCACCCTCCCGGCGTCCGCGTACCGACCGAATCGATAGAGGGTTTGGCCGAGCGAGAAGAGCGCATCGGCGCGCTGAGCGGGTTCACGAATATGGTGCAAGGCTTGCGTGAAGCGGTCGATCGAGGTGGACTCGCCCGCCGAAGCCTCAGCGAGGCAGAGATCGACAAGCACTTCGGGCGGTGGATCTGCGGGGCTGGCGGCGTCGAGGGCACTGCGCAGGTAGCGCACTGCGGCGGCGGGTGCTCCCTTACGGGCGGCGCTGCGTCCGGCCTCATGCAGAGCCGACACCGACCATGGGTCCCGGGGCGGTCCTGAGAGCAGCAGATGTTCGGCGACGATCTCGGGCTCAGTTCGGTTGGCAGCCAACAGCTTCGCCGCATACGCATGAAACGCGATCCGCTTGCGCGGCTCCAGCATGTCGTGGATGGTCATTCGGACGATTCGATGCCCGAACAAGATCGGGTCCGCGCTGACCAAGAGGTGGGCGGCGACGAGTTCGTCGGCCGCCGCTCGACCCTCGTCCGGACGCAATCCGGCGAGCCGGACTGCGTCAATGAGGACGGACGCGTCGCCGAGCACGGACGCGGCTGTCGCAAGGGTTTGCGTCGCCGGATGCAGCCGGGACAATCGTCGCGTGATCTGGCGGCGTACGGAATCCGGCGCGGTCACCCCAGGGGTGTCGCCGGCACGGATTGCGTCCGCGACGGCCACCACGAGGTAGGGGTTTCCTCCCGTCTCCGCAAGGACAGTTTGTGTCAGGTCGGCGTCGACTTCGCGGTCGGGAAGCGCATCGGTAAGCAACGCGTGCACCGCGGTCTCGCTGAGGTTGGCCGGACGGATCGATGGCCCACCCGCGGCATCCGATAGGTGGGCGATCAAGGGCGAGTCGGCGCCCGGATCGCCGTGGCGGATCGC
>DASQCE010000601.1:0-12847 GCA_035634855.1 Mycobacterium sp. | reverse complement strand
CTCAGCCTGAAGGCCGCCGCGGCGAGGTCGGCGGCCCATACACTGAGGTCGATGCCTCGCGAGGACGACCCTGATCGACTCTCGGCTGATGACGCACACATTCTCGGTGTTGAATCGGCCGTCATCACCGGCCACACCCTGAAGCTAGTCGTCCTCGAGCCAGGCGCCGGCCCACTCGACGTCGAAGCGCTCCGCACGGCCGTGGCTGAGCGGCTGCCGAGTCAACCGCGTGCTACCCAGCGCGTCGACACCTCAGGGTCCGCGCCACGTTGGGTGGAGGTCACCGACTTCGACATCTGCGACCATGTCCGACGGCGCGTGATATCTGACTGCGTTTCGCAGGCCGACCTATGGAAGGCCGTCAGCGAGCTGATGTCCGAGCACCTCGATCGGGCACGGCCGCTGTGGACGTTCGACGTCATCGGTCCACTCGCCGACGGCCGCGAAGCGATCGCGGCCCGACTTCATCACGCGATGGTCGACGGCATCGCAGGTGTCCGCTTCCTGCACAGCGTGCTGTGGGATCCGCATCCCGAACCGCCGGCGCGGGAGCGGCCGGGCCTTCGCGGGCCGACCGAAGCGGGACCGATCACCGAAGCGTTGCGGATGCCGGGAGCGGTCCTTCGCGAACTCGGCCACCTCGGCTCACGCTCGCCCTTCGACCGCCCCATCACGGGATCGCGCGAATTGGCCTTCGCGATAGCACCGTTGGCGGACCTGAAGGCGATCGGCGCCTCGCGCCCTGCCCACGCCACCGTCAACGACGTTCTCCTTGCAATCATCGCCGGCGGCCTTCGGCAATGGCTTGGCGACGCGGGCAGCGAGCATCTCCGTGCGCAGGTTCCGGTCAGCCTCCATCACCGCGACGAGGCGACCAACGACCTCGGCAACCGCGATTCGTTCATGAACATCGACCTCCCGCTCGCCGAGGCGGATCCCCTGGCCCGACTCGACCTGATCAGTGCATCGACAAGCCAGCGGAAACAACTCGGCGACGCCGAGGAACTTTACGATCTGTTCCATGCTCTCGGGCGGATGAAGCATGTCGGCAGCGCAGTAAAGCGATTCGCAGGGAGCCCACGGGAATTCAGCGTGTCCATCTCGAATGTCCCCGGCCCCGCGGTGCCGGTCGGCGTCGCCGGCCGGCGAGTGCTCCACCTGTTCTCCTCGTCGGAACCGGCGTTGCATCATGCGCTGCGGATTTCCGCGATCTCGTGTGCGGGCGTCATTGGAATCGCACTGTGCGTCGACCCGAAGGCCCTGCCAGACGTGGCACGGCTGGCCGACGTGGTCGAAGGTGCATACGCGGAGTTGCGCTGTGCGGCGATCGGAGGATGACGACGCAGATGCCAGCGGACGACCAGACTCCTGATTTGCGCGCACTCGCAGCCAAGCATGTCCATGCCGAAAGAGGTGATGTCAGCGGGATCGGTTACCTCTGAAGCCCTTTCAAAGATCCAGAACGAGATCGCTACCGGGGGTTGCCGTGCACAACAGCACGGCGCCGTCGGCGGGCTCTTCCAGCGGGGGCTCGTTGTAGGCGGTCGTTCCCTCGATCACGGCGGTCGCGCAGGTGTGGCAGACGCCGCTCCTGCATGAGTACCGGGTGGGCACGTCGCACGCTTCGGCGAATTCAAGGAGGGTATGGAAGCCCGGCGACCAGTTGACGCTGAGCCCGCTGCGGGCGAACGTGACCTGCGGCCCCGAGCCCGGCACGCCCTCGGGAGGATGTGGTCGCTTGGGCGGCGGCGCGCCGACAACTCCCGGGTTGATCGGCGGGAGTGCGCCGAACAGTTCGCTGTGGATGTGCGCGGGATCGAGGCCGGCCGCGGTGAGGGCGTCACGCATGTCGTCCATGAACCCGGTGGGACCGCAGAGGTATGCCGTTGCGTCGGTCGGCAGGCCGAGCGTGGCGATCGACCGCCGATCGAGGCGCGTTGGGATGTCGTCGCCACGGGTGTAGAAGACCAGCTGATGAGCGTCGGGCAACGCGTCGAGCAGGGCCGTGACCTCGGCGGCGAACGCAAGCGTCGCGCTGCTCTGTGTCGTATGCAGCCACCAGATCTGGCGCGGGCTCTTCGCCGCGGCCAACGCGTGCGCCATGGCCATGACGGGCGTGGCGCCGATGCCGGCAGACACCAGGATGACCGGGCTGTTGTCGTCGACGAGGTAGAAATCGCCTCGCGGCGAGGCGGATTCAATGACCAATCCGCTGCCGGCATGGCTGTGCAGCCATCGGCTCACCTGTCCGCGGTCCTCACGTTTGACGCTGATGCGGTAGTAGACCGCTGCGGGATCTCCGGACAGCGAGTAGCTGCGCATCGGTGGCGGATCGCCTGCGCCGGGAACCTTCACGGTGAGGTATTGGCCGGGAAGCGGCGTCGGAAGGGCGCCGCCATCGTCGGCTTCGAGCCGGATCGACATCACCGTCGGGCTCTCCGGGTGGGTGGCCGTGACGCGTAGCCGCCGGAACCCGCGCCAGCCCGTCGACACGCCAATGGGAAATTGTGTTGGGGCGCTGGATTTTTCGTCTGCGACGAGCATGTCGCGGAACGACTGCTGCCAGCCGGGGCTCAGCGCGGGCACCTCGACGATCTTGCGCAGTAGTTCCATATCGCGGTCGGGCAGGTACAGCAGCGCGTCGACGTCGGCGACGCTGAGTTCGTGGCGACCGCGGCGGGTCAACACGATAGCGTCGCCCGCTCGAACCAGACCCTCGGTGATGACCCTGAAGTAGAAGCCCGGGCGATGTTGGGAGACAAGAAGGTTGGGCATCTCTGGCACACCCAGACGCATGCCGACGCGAAAGCAGGTGACGCGGGGCTGGGTGACTTCGAACTCGGCGTCGCCGATCCGATAGCGGTCGCCGATGCAGACGTCGTGATCGTCCAGGCCGCTGACGGTGAAGTTCTCTCCGAAGTTGCCCGGCTGCAGGTCGTCGCGACCCAAGAAGTCCCGCCAGTAGTCATACGATTCGGTCTGGTAGACCATCACGGCGCGTTGCTCGCCGCCGTGCCCGGCGAGATCACCCTGGCCGTCCCCGTCGATGTTGAGTCGGCGCACCATCGCGGTTCCCTCGACCGGGGTCTTCCAGACGCCGGTGTGGACCGTCTTGCCATTCCACGGAACGTCTTTGGGCATGCCGACGTTCACCGACACCAGCCTGGCGGTCATGAGGCTCCTCAGGTCAGCGGTTCACCACCGTCGACTTTCAACGTAACACCGGTCAGGAAGCTGTTTGTCATCGCGAACAGCACGGCGCCGGCCACGTCTTCACTCGTTCCGATGCGGCGTGCGGGATTGCTGGCACTGACGTGCTCGAAGTAGCTCTGCTTCCCGTC
Organism: Mycobacterium sp.; assembly: GCA_035634855.1. Taxonomy (GTDB): domain Bacteria; phylum Actinomycetota; class Actinomycetes; order Mycobacteriales; family Mycobacteriaceae; genus Mycobacterium. The sequence goes on along the minus strand of DASQCE010000601.1, from coordinate 9,506 downwards.
CTCGCCGAACGCATCCCACGCGCCGGTGTCGATGACACCGGGGGAGATGGTGTTGACCCGGATCGGTGCGAGTTCGACCGCGAGCGAGCGGGTGAGGAAGTCGACGGCCCCGTTGGTGATGGCAACGCCGAGGTAGCCGACGTTGACCTTGAACGCGTTCACGCCGGAGAACAACACAAAGGAGCCACCGGAATTCATCTGTGGTGCGAAGTGTTTCGCGAGCATCGTCGGCCCGATGACCTTGGTGTCGAACGACAACTGAAGGTTCTTGCGTTCGAGATCGGCGAGCTTCCCCCGTGCGCGGGCCGACGCGGTCGACACGACATGGTCGACCCGTCCCAACCGATCGGCGAGCGCACTGATGGATGAGTCATCCGTGACGTCGACGGTCTCGACGGAGATGTCGATGCCGTCGTACGCGTCGGCGAGCTTGTTTTTGTCGCGGCCGGCGACGATGACGCGCGCGCCTTCGTCGTGGGCGAGCAGCGCTACGGCGCGGGCGATGCCGCTGCCCCGGCCGACCACCACAACGGTTTTGTCCTGCAACGCATTACCCATCGGGATTGCTCCTCCGAGCATCGATGCCAAATTGGGATGTGCAACCCAGAATTGCATGGGTGCACCAGCGGGTCAATGGGCTGGCACGAAATTGACAGGAATGGGCCAGCTATCCCACAATCAGTCGGCCGACGGGTAGCCTGACGCCGTGGCCCTTGCCGACCAGCCCGACGACCAGCCGTTGACCGCGAAGGGCCGGGCCACCCGCGAGCGGGTCGTGCAAGCGGCTGCCGAGGTGATCCTGACCGATGGCCTCTCGTCGCTGAGCATGGCGAAAGTCCGGAAGGCCGCCACAGTGAGCGGATCGCAGCTGGCCCACTACTTCGCCGACAAGCGGGCACTGATTCGCGCTGTGATCGGCCGTCAGATGCAGGTGGTGCTGAACTTTCACCGGCAACCACGGCTCGGTGGCCTGCAGTCGTTCGACGACTTCGAGCGATGGATCGATCTGAATATGCGCTACCTCAAGCGAATCGGATACCAGGGCACGCCCACCTACCACGCGCTGGCGGGACAGCTGGCTAAGTCCGATGCGGTTACTCGCGAAACGCTCGGGGCCGGCTACTGGCAGTGGGTCGAACTGCTAGAACAGGCCTTCCAGCGCATGAAGGACAAGGGAGTTCTGGTCGCCGACGCGGACCCGCGTCAACTGGCGATCGTCATCGTCACCGCTCACCAAGGCGGTGGCACCATGGCGTTCACCTATCGCGAGGAATGGCCACACGCCGACGCGGTGCGATTCGCGGTCAACTATCTGCGCGTGTTCGCCAGGGACCCGTCGGAGCGGACGCCGCGACCACCGCGTCGTCCCCGTCGGCGCCGCGCACGCCGCTGAGTCCGCGTTGTTACCCCGCGCGAGGGCAGGGCGGAGGTACAGTCGGCCCGCAAACTGACTTACTGTGCCGAAGGCGGCGACATCGTGTCCGACGACACCTCTGCGCGGTTCACCCGCAAAGGACTTGCGGTTCGTGAGCACATCGTCGACGCCACCGCCGAGCTGATGTTCGAGCACGGCGTCGAAGGCACCAGTCTCGAAAATGTGCGCAGCAGCGCAGGGGTCAGCGGATCTCAGCTCGCGCACTATTTCGCCGACAAGCGCGACCTGACGCGCCGGGTCATTGCCGCGCGTCGTGGCGATGTGCGGCACTTCCACACCCAGCGGCAGCTGGGCGCTCTCGACAGCATCGAGGCGTTGCAGGCGTGGGCGGATGCCTGCGTGGCCGATGTCGACAACGTCTACCGCCGCGGCGGATGCGTGTACGGCTCGCTGGCCGGCGAACTGCTCGAAGCCGACGACGAGATTCACGATGATCTCGCCGCAGGATATGACGAGTGGATCGAGCTGTTTCGCGCCGGGCTGACCGCGATGCGACAGCGCGGCGATCTACGCGAGGAGGCCGATCCGCGCCATCTTGCGGTCGCACTCGTCACCGCCCACCAGGGCGGCGCCATGCTGACCTATGCCACCGGCAGCCCCGAACCGCTGCGGGTGGCGGTCAATGCCGCCGTCGACTACGTGCGGTCCTTCGCGGCCCGGCGCAGGCGTAAATCCTGACTGGGTAAACGCTTCGGTGTTGCTGAACATCCCTGGACAGGTCTGGGTGGTAAGGCCGAGAATAATGGGTCAGATAGCCCACTCTGTTTCCGGCGCGTCATCGAGGAAGGACAGAAACGATGGGACTGGCGTGGCAACAGGGCCCACTGGCCACGGGATCGGTCGGGCACTTCCTCACCCCACAACCGATGCCGGAGCGGATTCTGTACGCGGAGCCGCTGCGTCGCCGGATGCGCGTCAAGTTCGGTGATCGGTACATCGTCGACAGCGAGGACGTCGTGCTGCTCCATGAGCCGGGCCGCTATCCGGTCGCCTACTTTCCGCGCGGCGATGTCGAGCCGGGGGTGCTGACTTCAGAAGAGCGCGTCACCCAACATCGCGATCTCGGCGACACGCGGTGGTTCACCGTCGGCGTCGATGGACGTGAGGCCAACCATGCGGCCTGGGAGTACCCCGCGCTTCCGGATTATGCCGCCGTGCTGGATGGACGGGTGGCGTTCGCGTGGCGGGCGATGGACTCCTTCTACGAGGAAGACGAACGCATCGTCGGACACGCGGCTGACTTCTACCATCGCATCGACATCCGGTCCACGTCACGCCATCTCATGGTGCGCGACGGCGACCGGGTGATCGCGGACACGCATCGGCCGGTCGCCCTCTACGAATCCGGATTCGCGCCGCGGTGGTACGTGCTGCGCGACGATGTGGACGAATCGGCGTTGGAACTCGTGGACGGCCAGACCTTCTGCCCCTACAAGGGTTTGGCGAGTTACTACACCATCGGGACACGCAAGCGAGCCGCGTGGTCGTACACCAACGCGTGGCCGGAAGTGGCACGGGTGAGTAACTTGCTGTCCTTCGAACCCGACAAGGTCGACGTCTACCTCGACGACCGACAGCTCCACCTGGAGCCGGGCCAATCCGTGATACCGCACGGCGTCGACCGCGGCCTCGACACCGACGAAATCCTGCAGAAGACCTCGGCCTGAGGCCAGGCGATGAAGGCGCTGTTCGAAGTCGTCATTCTTCCGGTGTCCGACCCCGACCGGTCGCTGCGGTTCTACCGCGATCAGGTCGGCTTCGACCTCGACGTCGACTACGCGCCGACACCGGAGTTCCGCGTCATTCAGCTGACCCCCGAGGGAGCAAGTACCTCAATCCAATTCGGTGTCGGGTTGACCGACGCACCAGTCGGCTCGGTGCGCGGCCTTTACCTGGTGGTGCCCGATATCGAGGCGAGCCGACGCCAACTGACGAATCGAGGGGTGGACGTCAGCGAGGTCCGGCACAAGGACACCGGTGCTGGCGGGTGGCAGGGCGCGTACGTTGCTGGTCTGGATCCGGACCGGACGGATTACGCCACCTTCGCCGACTTCCGCGATCCCGACGGCAATGCCTGGGTGCTTCAAGAGCGCGGTCACGGCTGAGCCGATGATCAGCCGATGACTGCAGCGCCGTCCGTGCTGGTGTTCGATGTCAACGAAACACTCATCGACATCGACGCCATGGCACCGCTTTTCGAGCAGCTCTTCGGCGATTCACGGGCGATGCGTGAATGGTTCGGCCAGCTGGTGATGTATTCGATGACCACGGCCCTTTCGGGGTGCTACGTCGACTTCTTCACCCTCGGCCAGGGCGTGCTACGGATGCTCGGAGACATCCACGGGGTGAGGATCGCCGATCCAGACCTCGATCGCATCAAGCAGGCCATGTTGACGATGCCTGCGCACCCCGACGTTGCCGACGGGCTAGCCGAGTTGCGCGACAACGGCTTTCGGCTCGCGACGCTGACGAACTCACCGCCCAACCCCGGCGGTGCCAGCCCACTGCAGGGTGCCGGACTCGGTGGGTACTTCGAGCGACAATTCAGCGTCGACGCACGCCGCACCTACAAGCCGGCGCGGGACGTCTACGACTATGTCTGCCGTGAACTCGACGTCTCGCCGGCGGACTGCATGATGGTCGCCGCGCACGTGTGGGACACCGTCGGCGCGCAGAGCGCGGGCTTCAGCGCGGCGCTGATCACCCGGCCGGGCAACGCGCCGCTGCCGCTCGACGGCCTGCCGCAGCCGGCGCTCGTCGTAGACGATCTGCGCGAACTCGCCCGGCAACTGATTACGGGTGCAGCCGCAGGCCCTCGGTGATCTTGTCGACGATCTTGCGGTCGGCGCGGATGGCGATGCCTGCCAGGTTCAGATCCGCACGAGGTACTGCCGCGACGGCGGCACGGTTGGCCGTGTCGTCCCCCGTGGCGAAGAGGTCGGTGGTGAACACCGTCGGAATAACTCCGCGGGACACCGCGCGCTCGAGCGTGCGGGCCAGGCGGGTTGCGTCGCCCTCGAACACCAGCACCGGTTGGCCGAACATCGGCGAGTAGCGCGTGCCGTCCGCATCGGCGTAGTCCGCGCCGATGGCATCGGGCGCAATGGCAGCGACACCGCTCGCCAAGAACGCGGTCATGTTCAGCTTCTGCCATACCGGCAGGTCGTCGCTGATGACGACGGCGATCTTGGTGACAAACGCTGTGGGAGGGGTGCCGGAGCCAGCACAGGTTGCGATCAATTGATCAGTCATGACGACAGAAAGTAATCGAATGAGGGTCATAAACGTCTGAATGGCGAATATAATTCGACAAATCGGCCATGGGAGCGGCGATGGATGAACTTGATTCGGCGATCGTGGCCGCGCTGCAGAGCGATGGTCGGCGAAGCAATCGAGACCTCGCGCAGATGCTGGGCGTCGCGCCATCGACCACGCTCGAACGAGTCCGCGCCCTGCGGGCCCGTGGGGTGATCACGGGCATTCATGCCAGCACCGACACGGCCAAGATGGGCAGGCCGGTAACGGGGATGATCACCGTCCGGCTGCGCCCGCAGTCGCGCGAGATCGTGCAGGGATTCCGGGATTTCGTGATCGGGCTGCCGGAAACGCTGCAGGTGTTCGTCACGACCGGCGCCGAGGATCTGCTGGTCCTCGTGGCGGTCGAAACCACCGAGGCGCTACGGGACTTCGTCCTGGACTCACTGACGAAGCGCCGGGAGGTCGCGGGAGTTCGCACCGAGGTGGTGTTCGACCACCTGCAGAACCACGTCGTCGCCCCTGGGCGACGCTCCTGACGCGCAGAGTAGTCGATTCCTGCCAACTGACGATCAATCACTGCCATCGGAATTAAATCTCTGAGCAGGATGTTTAACCGGCTAGATCGGTCAATAGAGTTAGAAGACAGGCCGAACAGAGAAAGAAGAAGGCACCCAAGATGAAGAAGTTCGGATTTGCCACCATCGTCGCCAGTGGACTGGCCGCCGCGGTCGTCGGTCTTGCCGGACCCGCTCAGGCCGACGCGATCCACCACGACTGGATCTACGACATCCAGCCTCAGGTGACCGTGCCGCACGTCGACAACAGCGTGCACCAGAGCCACTGAACAACGAGTCTCAAAGAGGGGCACCCGCCACCGGGTGCCCCTCTTTCGTGTTAGAACGTGTTACAGTTCTGCGCTCCAGGAGGCCCGTGTGGATCGCAAGCGCGTCGTCATCGCGGGGCTGGGTGACAGCGGTGTACTCACCGCGATCCGGCTCGCCCCCCACGCCGAGGTGGTCGGAATCTCGGCCAAACCGGCATTGGTCAGCGGCCAGGAACTGGGCTGGCGGCTGTCGCGCCCGCAGGACTGGGCGCGCGCCAACTGGATCCCGTTCGACAGGTTCCGCGGCCTGGACCGGGTGCGCACCGTCCACGGCACTCTGACGGGGCTCGACCTTTCCTCCCGCACCGTAGGTGTCCGCCATGACGACGGCTCGACGTCGGCCGAGGGGTATGACGCACTGGTCATCTCGACCGGAGTCACCAACGGCTTCTGGCGCCGGCCGAACTTCCAGTCGGCCAACGAGATAGGCGCCGATCTTCGCGCCGCACACGGCCGTCTGGCCGAAGCCGGTTCGGTGATGGTCGTCGGTGGCGGCGCCGCGGCCGTCAGCGGCGCTGCGAACGTGGCGAGGACCTGGCCAGGGAAGCGAGTCGATCTGTACTTCCCGAAAGAACGCGCCCTCGTCGGCCACCATCCCCGGGCGTGGGAACGTGTCCGGCGCCGGCTCGATGAGGCCGGGGTGGTGCTGCACCCAGGGCACCGCGCGGTGATACCCGACGGTTTCGCCTGCGATCAGATCACCAGCGACCCCGTCCAGTGGAGCACCGGGCAGCCGCAGGCGTCGGCCGACGCCGTGCTCTGGGCGACCGGACGGGTGCGACCCAACACCGGCTGGTTGCCTGCGGAGCTGCTCGACGAAAACGGCTTCGTCCGGGTGACTCCGGAGCTTCGGGTGCCCGGTCACCCGGGTGTGTTCGCGGTCGGCGATGTCGCGGCCACCGACCCGCTTCGAAGCTCGGCCCGCAACAGGGCGGATGGTCTGCTCGCCCACAATGTCCGCGCCGAGTTCGCCGGACGACGGCTGCGCAGCTACCGCCCGCCGAAGCGGCGCTGGGGTTCGGTGATCGGCATACAGCCCGACGGTCTCGAGGTCTTCGCGCCGAACGGGCGCGCGTTCACCTTCCCGGCATGGTCGTTCGACCGGGTGCTGATGCCACTCATCGTCCGTTGGGGCATCTATCGGGGAGTGCGCGACAACAAACCGTCGCTTTAGCCGGCCTCGTTGAGGACCGCGTAGGCCAACTGCTCGAGCAACAGGGCGGTTTCCCTCGGCGCGTCGATGCCGGCGTCGAGCACCCGTTTTGTCACGCGCAACGCGACAGGGGAGTACCCGGCGAGTTCATGTGCGATCTCCGTCGCGCGCTTGACATGTTCCCGGGGGCAGGCGATCTCGCTGACGATTCCCCATTGCTCGGCCTGCCGGGCATCGAATCGGCGCCCCCGCAACACCAGATCACGCGCACGTCCCTCACCCACCGCCCGGACGATCCTGGTCAACCCTCCGGAGGACGGCAGAATGCCGATGCCGACCTCAGGGAATCCGAAATCCGCTGCCGGATCGGCGATCCGGATGTCAGCGGCGAGGGCCAGTTCCAACCCGCCGCCCAGGCAATAGCCGGTGATCGCGGCGACGGTCGGTTGCGGCAGACCGGCGAACACCTCGTACACCGACCCCGAACCGGCGTAGTAGTCGATGATGTCGCGTGTCGACATCTCGGCCAGTTCGGTGACGTCGGCACCGGCCGAGAACACCGTGTCCCCGCCGGTGACGACCACGGCCCTGCTGGATTCGACTTCGCTGCTGCGCACCGCGCGCAGCAACTCGGTCTCCATGTGCGTCGAGAGCGCGTTGCGCTTGTGCTCCCGCCGCAGCGTGATGACCGCGACGCCGCGGTGGCAGCGGACGTCGACGGTGCCTGCCGTGTTGGCGTCAGCCACGGAAGGAAAGCAGCTTCTCGAGGCCCCGCTTGTTGGTCTCGTTGGCGATGACCAGCCGCTGGATCTCGGAGGTGCCCTCCCAGATCCGGTCGACCCGCAGCTCGCGCCACAGCCGCTCCACCGGGTAGTCGCGAATGTAGCCACGGCCGCCGAAGATCTGCACTGCCCGGTCGACCACTCGATTGGACGCCTCCGATGCAGCGAGCTTGACAGTGGCCGCCTTGGCGTGCAACGTCTTTCGCTGGTCGGCATCAAGCGCGTCGGCCTGATCGAACTCCCACGCCACCTGGTGGGTGTAGGCCCGGTTCGTGGTGATGTCGACCACGGAGTCGGCGATCATGCCTTGGATCAGTTGCCGGTTGATCAGTGGCTCGCCACCCTGGACGCGCGCCCTGGCCCAATCGACCGCGAGGGTAAGGGCCCGTTCGGCGGCACCGATGGTGCGGGCTCCGATCATCAGCCTCTCCTCGGTGAACCAGTCGCGGGTCAGGTCGAGTCCCGCGCCGACCTGGCCCAGCACGGCTTCCCGTCCGACGTGCACGTTCTCAAAACTGAATTCGGGATGCTCGTAGACGAACGTGTGCGTGTAGCGGGGAATGTTGGTGATCTTCACACCCGTGGTGTCGGCATCGACGAGGAACATGGTCGGAACGTGCTCGGGCTGCACGTATGCCAGCACGATCAGATAGTCGGCCACGTCGCCCACGGTGACGAACCACTTCTCGCCGTTGATCACGTAGCCGCCGTCGCCGTCGGGTGTCGCGGACGTCAAAGCCGCCGAGAAGTCCGATCCGGCACCGGCTTCCGATATCGCGACCGCGTCGCGGCGGTCGCCGCGCGCACCCGGGATCAGGTAGCGCTCACGCTGCTCGGGTGTCGCGTGCGCGAGAGGGTTGGCCGGACGCCACACGGTGTCCCACAGCGCGTTGGTGAGCTTACCAAGTTCGTCCTGGACCACCACCTGCTCGAGGACGGATAGGCCCGCGCCCCCGAACTCGGTAGGCGTGTTGATCGCCTGCAGGCCCGAGTCGAGCACCGCCGCCTTGATCGACGCGTGCGAATCGGCGCAGAGGCCGTTGTTGCGCTCGCACTCGTCTTCGAAGGGGATGATCTTCTCCGTGAGAGTGCGGGCCCGATCCTTCAGCTCGGCAAGCCGCGGTGTATATGCGAATTCCATTAGTTGACTGCTCCTTTCGTTGTTACCTGTTTTGGTGCGGGGTATCCGTTGCCCCACGCGTCGGCACCGCCGTCGACGACGATGGTGGTGCCGGTGACATAACCACCCGCCGGCGAGGCGAGGAAGGCGATCACCGCGGCGACCTCTTCCGGGGAGCCGAAGCGACCGAGCGGTACCGCAGCTTCCCACCGGGTGCGCTCGTCTTGCGGGTAGTTGTTCGCCATCCCCTCGGTCGCGATCGTGCCGGTTGCAATGCAGATGGTCCGGATGCCGAACCGGCTCCATTCCAGAGCCAGCCCGGCGGCCAGGTTCTCCAGAGCCGCGCGGGCCGAGCTGGCGTGCACCATCGAGGTGATGCCCCTGCGCGGTGAGAACGCCATGAAAAAGATCGCGCCCGAGCGTTGCGGGATCATCGCCCGGACGGCGACCTCGCGGGTCACCGCCCACGTCGCGTCGACGGTGAGCCGATGCACTGCGCGCCAACCCTTTCCGGTGATCTGCTCGGCAGGCGCGGCGAACTGTCCGCCTGCGTTGTTGAGAAGTGTGTCGATGTGGCCGAACCGCTCCAGCGCACTGCCGACCAAGTGGCGTACCGACACGTCGTCACGGACGTCGGCGGGCACCGCGAGTACACGCGCGCCCAGCGCCTCGATCTCCGCGGCGGTCTTCTCCAAGGGCTCAGGACGCCGACCGCAGATCACGACGTCGGCGCCGCAGCGGGCCAGCTCGAGCGCGACTGCCCGCCCGATGCCGGTGCCGCCGCCGGTGACCACGGCGACCGTGCCGCCGTGGATACCTTGGCGCAGTACGCTCACTGTCTACGCGACCGGCAGATCGAGGAACGCCGTGCCGCG
>DASQCE010000600.1:0-6670 GCA_035634855.1 Mycobacterium sp. | reverse complement strand
TTCGATCGCCGAGGCCATGCGGTTGGTGGCGACGTTGAACGCCGACGTCAAGGGTGCCGCGGCCGACGCGGACTCCGCGCTGGAGGCGGCAGTCAGAAAAGTAGCCGAACTGGCCGCAGACTGATCAGATCTTGTTGAAAGCGCGAGACAGCGCCGACTTGCGGTTGGCCGCCTGATTCTTGTGGATCACGCCCTTGCTGGCGGCCTTGTCCAGCTTGCGGGTGGTCGACGCCAGCAATTCGCCGGCCTTCTCCTTGTCGCCGGCCTCCATGGCCTCCCGGAATCCACGGACCGCCGTGTGAAGCGACGACTTCACCGACTTGTTGCGCAGTCTGCGGCGCTCGTTGGAGCGATTGCGCTTTTCCTGCGACTTGATGTTGGCCACGCGGTAATTCCTTCGAAATCGCCAGTTGGGTTGCTTAAGTCTTGTCCGCGCCGCGCCTGAAGGCGGGCAGCGACTGTTCAGGGTACCAGCGCGTCCCCTAATCTCCCAAAGCGAGGGCGTCTGGCCTGCCGGAACCGGTCATGTGGTGCAGCATGTGATGGGTGAGCCTTCGAACCTTGCCGACCGGGACCGCACGGACATCGCGCACCAACGGGCGGACGTCTAAACGGTACGAAGGAATTTTTGACGGCTACAACAGCCTGGGCAGCTATTCGCAGGCCTTCGACGAGATGTTCGACGCCCAGGGCAACGTCCGCGGCCCGTACAAGGGCATCTTCGCCGAGCTTGCTCCGTCCGACGCCTCGGAGCTGGAAGCCCGCGCCGACGCGCTCGGCCGCGCGTTCATCGACCAGGGCATCACCTTCTCGCTGTCCGGCCAGGAGCGCCCATTTCCGCTGGATCTCGTCCCGCGGGTGATCTCGGCCGCTGAGTGGACGCGGCTCGAGCGCGGCATCACGCAACGGGTCAAGGCGCTGGAGCATTACCTCGACGACATCTACGGCGAGCAGGAGATTCTGCGCGACGGCGTCATCCCGCGCCGGCTCGTGACCTCCTGCGAGCATTTCCACCGCGCGGCTGCGGGCATCATGCCACCCAACGGTGTGCGAATCCATGTCGCGGGCATCGACCTGATCCGCGACGCCAAGGGTGACTTCCGGGTGCTGGAGGACAATTTGCGCTCGCCGTCCGGCGTCTCGTATGTGATGGAGAACCGCCGCACCATGGCGCGGGTCTTCCCGAACCTGTTCGCGACACATCGAGTCCGCGCGGTCGGCGACTATTCGTCACACCTGTTGCAGGCGCTGCGGAATGCGGCGGCCAACAACGTCGCCGATCCGACCGTGGTGGTACTGACGCCGGGGGTCTACAACTCCGCCTACTTCGAGCACTCGCTGCTGGCCCGGCAGATGGGTGTCGAACTGGTCGAGGGCCGCGATCTGTTCTGCCGCGACAACGCCGTCTACATGCGCACCACCGAGGGCGAACGCCAGGTCGACGTCATCTACCGCCGCATCGACGACGCGTTCCTCGACCCGATGCAGTTCCGGCCCGACTCGGTGCTCGGGGTCGCAGGCCTGCTCAACGCCGCGCGCGCAGGCAACGTCGTCATCTCCAGCGCGGTCGGCAACGGCGTCGGCGACGACAAGCTGGTGTACACCTACGTGCCGACGATCATCGAGTACTACCTGGGCGAGAAGCCGCTGCTGGCCAACGTCGACACCTACCGCTGCTGGCTCGACGACGAACGCGAGGAAGTGCTCGACCGGGTCGACGAACTCGTCATCAAACCTGTGGAGGGTTCCGGCGGCTACGGCATCGTGTTCGGTCCGGACGCCTCCGAGAAGGAGCTCGCGGCGATCAGCAAGAAGATCCGCAGCGATCCACGCGGCTGGATCGCGCAGCCTGTCGTGCAGCTGTCAACTGTGCCAACCCAGATAGACGACGAGCTCGCCCCCCGCCACGTCGATCTGCGTCCGTTCGCCGTCAACGACGGCGACCAAGTGTGGGTACTGCCGGGCGGGCTGACCCGTGTGGCACTGCCCGAGGGCTCACTGGTGGTCAACTCCAGTCAGGGCGGCGGGTCCAAGGACACCTGGGTGCTGGCGTCGCGCGCGTCGGTGGCCGACCGTGAGCTCGCCGCTGCCGAGGTGGTGCGGTCGCTCCCGAGAGCGCCGAAGGGCCCGAAGGCCGAGAACGGGTCCGACGGATCGTCACAGCAGCAGCAACAGCAGCAATCGCAGGGGCTGCGGCCGGTGAGCGGCTCGAGTCAACAGCAGCAACAACAGCAGCAACAGCAGTAGTTAGGTGGTGATGATCTGATGTTGGCGCGCAACGCCGAATCGCTGTACTGGATCGGCCGCTACGTGGAGCGGGCCGACGACACCGCCCGCATTCTCGATGTGACGGTGCACCAACTGCTCGAGGATTCCAGCGTCGATCCGGACCAGGCGTCGAGGATGCTGCTGCGGGTGCTGGGTATCGAGGCGCCAAAGCAGCAGCAGCTCGACGTGTGGTCATTGACGGATCTCGTCGCGTTCAGTCGCGACACCGAGGGCGGCTGCTCGATCGTGGAGGCGATCTCGGCGGCGCGCGAAAATGCCCGCGGCGCACGGGAAGTCACGTCCACCGAGATCTGGGAGTGCCTCAACACCACCTACAACGCGCTGGCCGAACGCGAACGCGCCGCCAAACGCCTTGGCCCGCATGAGTTCCTGTCGTTCGTCGAGGGCCGGGCCGCGATGTTCGCGGGTTTGGCCGACTCGACGCTGAGCCGCGACGACGGTTATCGCTTCATGGTGCTGGGCCGTGCGATCGAACGCGTCGACATGACGGTGCGGCTCTTGTTGTCCCGTGTCGGCGACAGCGCCTCGTCGCCGGCCTGGGTGACGCTGTTGCGGTCGGCGGGTGCGCACGACACCTACCTGCGCACCTACCGGGGCACCATGGATGCCGGCCGGGTGGTCGAATTCATGCTGCTCGACCGGCTTTTCCCGCGGTCGATCTTCTACTCGCTGGGGTTGGCCGAGCACAGCCTCGACGAGTTGATGAAGCGGCCGCACAACCGGCTCGGCGCCACAGCGGAGGCGCAGCGCCTGCTCGGCCGGGCGCGCAGTGAGCTGGAATTCCTGCGTCCCGGTGTGCTGCTGGAATCGTTGGAGAAGCGGCTGGCCGGTCTACAGAAGACCTGCCACGACGTTGGAGAAGCGTTGGCGGTGCAGTACTTCCACTCCGCGCCGTGGGTGGCATGGCATGACGCGGGACACAACGGTTCGCTCGTCATCGAGGAAGGTGAAATCTGATATGTGGCGGCTGCGGGTGGTGCATTCGACGGGCTACGCGTACAAGTCGCCGGTGACCGCGTCCTTCAACGAGGCCCGGCTGACGCCGCGCTCCGACAACCGGCAAAACGTCATCCTCAACCGCGTCGAAACCGCGCCCGCCACAAGGTCGTACCGGTATGTCGACTACTGGGGTACCGCGGTGACCGCGTTCGACCTGCACGCCCCGCACACCGAGTTGGAGGTCACGTCGTCGTCGGTGGTGGAGACGGACCGTGGCGCTTCGCCGAAGGACGAGAACGTGCAAGTCAGCTGGGACGACCTGTGTTCGGAGGCGGTGATCGACCGGTTCGACGAGGTGCTGAGCCCCACGCACTACACGCCGCACAGCAAGCGGATACAGCGGGTGGGGGCGCGCATCGCCAAGTACCACGATCCGCAGGAGGCCGTCACCGCCGCCGCGAATTGGGTGCATAGCGAACTGGAATACGTGCCGGGCACTACCGGTGTGCACTCATCGGGACTGGATGCGCACCGCGAAGGGAAGGGCGTTTGCCAGGACTTCGCTCATCTGACGCTGATCCTGTTGCGTAGCATGGGAATTCCGGCCCGATACGTGTCGGGCTACCTACATCCCAAGGGGGAGGCGAAGGTCGGTGACACCATCGACGGTCAGAGCCATGCGTGGGTGCAGGCCTGGACCGGAGGCTGGTGGAACTACGACCCCACGAACGACGCCGACATCAACGCGCAGTACATCAGCGTCGGGGTGGGACGTGACTACTCGGACGTCACGCCGCTGAAAGGCATTTACTCCGGTGAGGGTTCGACCGACCTGGACGTCGTCGTCGAGATCACCCGGCTGGCCTAGCGCGATCTTCCTCGAACGTTCCTTACCGCTCGACATTCTGGCGAAATGTCGAGCGGTAAGGAACGTTCGTCGCATGGAACGGGTGCGACGCTCACCCCGTCGTATCACCATGCTTCCATTCATCGGCAGCGAAGCGTTGGCGGCGGGTGTCGTCAATCGCTATCAGCTTGCAACCCGGTATGACGCCGTCTATCGCAATGTGTACGTGCCCAGGGGTCGGATGCCAACTGCAGCTGACAGGGCGGTCGCCGCGTGGCTGTGGTCAGAACGGCGGGCCACCGCGGCGGGGCTATCTGCCGCTGCCCTGCATGGAACCCTATGGCTCGACACAAAACTACCCGCCGAGCTCAACCAACCGCATCGCCACAAGACGAACGGCATCTTGCTGCACAGCGACAAGCTCGCCGATGACGAGGTGTGTAGTGCCAACGGCATACCGGCGACAACGCCTGCGCGCACTGCGTACGACCTTGGCCGACGGCGCGGCCTGACCACAGCGGTCATCCGGCTGGATGCGTTGATGCAAGCGACCAATCTCAAGCCGACAGATGTCGAGGCGCTTGCCGAGCGCCATCGCGGCGCACGCGGCATCGTGCAGTTGCGCGAAGCGATCGACCTGTCCGACGGTGGGGCGGAGTCTCCGCAGGAAACCCGCACCCGGCTGATCCTGACGCGCGCGGGTCTACGGCCAAAGCGGACACAGATTGACGTATTCGACAGATTCGGCGAATTCGTGCGTCGCATCGACATGGGCTGGGACGAGTGGATGGTCGGCGTCGAGTACGACGGCGCCCAACACTGGACCGATCCCGCGATACGCAGCCACGACATCGATACGCAGGCCAGACTAGAGGCACTGGGATGGCGGATCATCCGCGTCAGCGCCGATATGCTCCAGTACCGGCCGAACACTATCGTCGCGCGTACCCGAGCCGCGCTGCGCGCCGCCGGGGCCCCGGTCTAGCCGCCGAACGTTCCTTACCGCTCGAGCTCAAGGGTGAAATGTCGAGCGGTAAGGAACGTTCGGCGCAAACCGTTATGGCTTCACGCGGCCCAGGGTGCGATAGCCCGGGTGCACGTGCGGCGTCAGGCCCTGTCGTTCGGCGATGACAGCCAGCAGCTGGCGCAGGGTGTCGTGCTGTTCGGTGTCCAGCCCCGCGGTCATCAGTCTTTCGTGCTGACGGCCAAGCTCGCCGATCTTGTTGAGCGCCTTCTTGCCCGACGGGGTCAGGTAGAGCGCGTGCAGCCTGCGATCATCGGGGTTGCGACGACGTTCGACGTAGCCCAGATCTTCCAGCTCGTCGACGTAGGCGACGACGCGGCTCGGTAACAAACCCAGCTGACCGCTGAGCGCCTGCTGGCTGCGCCCGGGCTCGGCCGCGATCACGCGCAGGATCCCGGCGTGCGGCGGCGTGAGGTCGATCGACGCGATCAGGTCGGCGAACACCGAGGCGGAACGGTGGCCCAGTTGGGATAGCAGGAACGCCACATTGTCACGATCGGCTGAGGCTGCTGACACGGCTAAATCGTATCAGTTTTGAACGATTTACCTTACGAATTAGCCATTCTTCTTGTCTATGTTCATGATCAGGCATATCGTTCACGATATGAACGATTCATTCGGGGATACGAATAGCGGAGTTGGGCGGCCACCGCAGAGCGGCCCTCCGTTGGCGCTGCTCGCAGCGATCTCCTTGGTGCTGCTGCTCGCCGGACTGGTCGTCGGGGTCGCGTTCGCGGGTGGCGTGATGCCCCTTCCGTACGGCTCCGCGGCGTCGATACAGGACTACGTCGCCGGTCATCACGCGGCGGCCGTCGCGATCGCGGTCGGAACGTTCGGCTCGTCGATACCGCTGGCCATCTACGCGGCCACCGCGAGCGCACGTCTGCGTCAACTCGGCATCACCGCCCCGGGGGCGACGATCGCACTGGCAGGCGGCCTCCTGGCGTCGTCCGGGCTCGCATTGTCGAGCCTGACGGCGTGGACGTTGTCGCGGCCGGAGATCACCTCCGACGCCGCGCTGGTCCGCGCTCTGTACTACCTCACCTACCTGACCGGCGGTCCCTGGCACGTGGTCACGCTCGGCCTGTTGATCGCCGGCATCGCAGTGCCCGGCCTCATCGTCGGATTGCTGCCAAGACCGATCGCATGGACCGGCCTCGTCATCGCGGGTCTCGCCGAACTGACGACGCTGGTGCTGATCTGGCCGGAACTATCGCCGCTGTTGCCGGTCGCCCGGTTCACTGGGCTGGTCTGGCTGATCGTGGCCGGTGCGCTGTTGCCGCTGCGTCGGCGTAGCAAGCAGGCGGTGACGGCTCGTTCATGAAACTCAGTGTGAGCCTGACGAATTACTCGTGGGCCGGTCGCCTCCATGACCATCTTCGATCGCTCGCCGGCTTGCTCGACCACACCGCGGTCGACACGCTATGGGTGCCAGACCATCTCCTGCAGGCCGATCCCGCCAGCCGGCTCGACGAACCTATGCTGGAGGCCTACACCGCGCTGGGATATCTCGCGGCCGCCACGTCGCGGATCCGCCTCGGCGCCATGGTCACCGCCGCGACCTTCCGCGC
>DASQCE010000599.1:0-2157 GCA_035634855.1 Mycobacterium sp. | reverse complement strand
CGCACCTGTTCGACAAAGACGGAGTGGATTTCGCGACCGC
Organism: Mycobacterium sp.; assembly: GCA_035634855.1. Classification (GTDB taxonomy): domain Bacteria; phylum Actinomycetota; class Actinomycetes; order Mycobacteriales; family Mycobacteriaceae; genus Mycobacterium. The sequence continues at coordinate 2,117 of DASQCE010000599.1, read as the reverse complement.
GCCGCCGCCTGCGGGCGTGCCGTATCTCGACGCGGACAACCCGGGGCCCAGCGACGCCGCGACCAGGGCCGCGCTGCAGGTGATGACGGCGCTGCGCCCCGAGGTCGCCGGGCAGGTCGGCCGCATAGCGGCACCGTCGGTCGCCGCCATCACCCTGACCTTGACCGATGGCCGGGTAGTGGTGTGGGGGACCACCGACCGCACCGAGGAAAAGGCGCTCAAACTGGGCGCGCTGCTGACCCAGCCGGGCCAGACCTACGACGTGTCCAGCCCCGATCTGCCGACGGTCAAGTAGGCCCGGCTGCGCCGGTTTAGCTCATCTTGCCGCCGGTGCTGACGACCCCATGGCAGAAGTTCGCGCGGAAATTCTCGACACGCCCATCGGCGCGCCTGCACGGATACCTCGCTACCCCGCCCTACCGTTCTGGTTGCGCGGAACAACTTGACATAACTATAACCCTCTGGTTGAGGTTGAGAGTTTGCCAAAGAGTTCCTCGCGTCGACTCGCAACCAGGGAGGAAGGCGATTGATGACCCCCCCGCATAACTACCTCGCCGTGATCAAGGTGGTCGGCATCGGCGGTGGCGGCGTCAACGCCGTCAACCGGATGATCGAGCAGGGCCTCAAGGGCGTCGAGTTCATCGCCATCAACACCGACGCTCAAGCGCTGTTGATGAGCGACGCCGACGTCAAGCTCGACGTGGGACGCGACTCCACCCGAGGTCTGGGTGCGGGCGCCGACCCCGAGGTCGGGCGCAAGGCCGCCGAGGACGCCAAGGACGACATCGAGGAACTGCTGCGCGGGGCCGACATGGTGTTCGTCACGGCGGGCGAGGGCGGCGGCACGGGCACCGGCGGCGCGCCGGTGGTCGCCAACATCGCCCGCAAGCTGGGAGCGCTCACCGTCGGGGTAGTGACCCGGCCGTTCTCGTTCGAGGGCAAGCGCAGAAGCAACCAGGCTGAGTCGGGGATCCAGGCGCTGAGGGAAAGCTGCGACACCCTGATCGTCATCCCCAACGACCGGCTGCTTCAGATGGGCGACGCAGCGGTGTCGTTGATGGACGCGTTCCGCAGCGCCGACGAGGTGCTGCTCAACGGTGTGCAGGGGATCACGGACCTGATCACCACGCCGGGCCTGATCAACGTCGACTTCGCCGACGTCAAGGGCATCATGAGCGGCGCGGGAACGGCGTTGATGGGCATCGGCTCGGCGCGTGGGGACGGCCGCGCACTCAAGGCGGCGGAGATCGCGATCAACTCACCGCTGCTCGAGGCGTCGATGGAGGGCGCCCAGGGCGTGCTGATGTCGATCGCCGGCGGCAGCGACCTCGGCCTGTTCGAGATCAACGAGGCCGCCTCGTTGGTGCAAGAGGCCGCGCACGCAGAAGCCAACATCATCTTCGGTACGGTCATCGACGACTCGCTGGGCGACGAGGTCCGCGTCACGGTTATCGCCGCGGGCTTCGAGGCCAGCGGTCCGAGCAGAAAGCCCGTTGTCGGTGCCGGCGCCCAGGCGATCGCACCGGGCAAGGCGGGCAAGGTAACCACGCCGCTGTTCGATCCCGCCGATGCGGCCAGCGTGCCGGTGCACACCAACGGCGCGACGGTCAGCATCGGTGGCGACGACGACGACGATGTCGACGTGCCTCCTTTCATGCGCCACTGATCCGCTTCCGGATACTGGGCGAGTGAGCGTTCGTATCCGTCGCGTAACCACCACCCGTGCTGGCGGCGTCTCGGCGCCGCCGTTCGACACCTTCAATCTCGGTGACCATGTCGGCGACGATCCGGCGGCGGTCGCCGCCAACCGCAAGCGCCTCGGCGCCGCGCTCGGGTTGGGCGAGGACGGGGTGGTGTGGATGAACCAGGTGCACGGCGATCACGTGGCAGAAGTCGAAGGGCCGGTGAACGGCGCTGTCGACAAAACAGACGCATTGGTCACTACCACGCCACGATTGGCTTTGGCGGTGGTAACCGCAGATTGTGTTCCTGTTTTAATGGGCGACGCCCGTGCGGGAGTCGTGGCGGCCGTTCACGCGGGCCGGGTCGGAGCACAGAAGGGCATCGTCGCCAGGACAGTAGACGCGATGCTGCGGGTCGGGGCACGCGCTGGCGAC
>DASQCE010000598.1:0-2760 GCA_035634855.1 Mycobacterium sp. | reverse complement strand
CCCGGCACCCGGTCGGCGAACTCGAGGACCAGCCGGTCAAAGCCGTCCTGGCCCGCCAGTCGCACCGCGGCCAGGTGCGCCACGTTTCCGGTCGGCGCCTGGCTGACGTCGGCCGTTCCGGCTCCCGGCAACCCCGGCGGGGTGGCCGGTTGCTTGCACGGGTGCGGGGTGCGAAGTGCATGTCGCCAGAGCCGTCATGATCCATGCGGCACACAGCACCTTGATCGGGAGCAGCCACATGCGCTTGGACAGTAGCGGTTGCAGGTCTCAGGACTCTTTCACCTGCGAGTACCAGATCCGGTCTGCGACAGCGACGATGTCGTCGGAGATCGCCGAGATCCGCCGGTAGAACTCGCGTCGGGCGGTGACGACCCTGATATCGGTGACTTCGAGCAGGTCACCGGCGGCCTGGCGATAGATTCGCTCCAGATTGCGCTGCGACTTGACCGCGGCGTCGGCGGCCTCAGTCGCGGGCGGGGCGAGCTTGCTGCGCCGCTCGTCCAGGGACGTGAATGCGGTCTGGAGGTGCTGGGCGCCCTCGGCGAGCAGGACGGCCATGTCAGCGGTCGCCTGATCGGGCGGGAAGGCCATGGCTTCGGATTCGCGCACGGTGTTCTTGGCGCCGTTGATCACTTTGTCGAGATCGCGCGACAACTGGAACAGGTCCTCGGGCTGCAGCGGCGTGGTGAAGGCCTCGCTGACGGCGTCGACGAGTTTGCGCCGCACTTCGTCGCAGTCGTGCTCGGCGGCGCGGACGTCGGCGGCGCGGGCGGAGTCCCCGCCTGCCCAGGCGGTGAAGGCCTCCATCCCGTTCACCGTGATCGCTGCCTGCTCCTGCAGCATTCCGATGACATCGGGGGTTTCGGGGAGAAACCAGCGACTGCCTTTGCGGCTCATAACGCTCTCCAAACGAGTAGTACGGCGACCGCCATCAGCGCGGCCGCCGGAATCGTGGTCAGCCACGCGATGCCCATCTCGCGCACGATCTGCCAGCTCACGTGCTTCCACCGCCGCCGCCCGCCGCCGACACCGACGACCGAGGAGGCCACCACCTGGGTGGTGCTCACCGGAGCTCCGATGAGGGAGGCGCCGAGGATGACTGCCGTGGACGAGGCCTGACTGGCGATGGAGTCGATGGGTGTCAGGCTGAAGATGCGTTGGCCGATCGTCTTGACGATGCGCCATCCGCCCAACGCTGTGCCCGCGGTCAGGGCCACGCCCGTAACGACTTTCGCCCACAGCGGCACCGACATCGTGGTGGTCTGCCCGGAGGCCAGCAGCAGGACCGCGATGACGCCCATCGACTTCTGGGCGTCGTTGCCGCCGTGGCTGAACGAAAGTCCCGCTGCCGCAACCCATCCGCTGCCGCGGACCGGACCGATCCACCGCGTCGTCCAGCGCCGCGACATCAGGCGCAGTAGGCGCAGGAGCAGGAACGCGACGGCGAAGCCGAGGGGCGGGGAGATCAGCAGGGCGACCAGAACACCGATGACGCCGGTGGGGTGCCAGCCGTCGAAGCCGCCCCACTGGACGGAGCCGAGTCCGCCGGAGCCCGAGAGAATGCCGTCGGCGACGGCCGCGCCGACCAGACCCCCGACCAGAGCGTGCCCCGACGACGACGGCAGGCCCCGCCACCAGGTGATGGCGTTCCAGGCTGTCGCGCCAGCCAGGCCCGCCCCGACTACGGGAATCATCTGGGCCTGCGGCACGGTGACGATCTTGCCGATGGTGTCGGCCACGGCCGTGCCGAGCAGGACCGCACCGCCCATGTTGAACACCGCAGAGAGGGCGACGGCCTGGCCCGGGGTCGCTGCCCGCGTCGCCACCAGGGTGGCGATGGCGTTGGAGGCATCGTGGAAGCCGTTGGTCAGGGCGAAGGCCACCGCGAAGCCGATGGCGATGACCAGCCCGACGTGCAAGTGACTTCTCCGTGAACGCCGACCGCGCGGTGAATCGGCCGTGTATGCCGGGTGAACATAGCAAAAACTGTGGGTGAACGGCGATCTGGCGTGAATTTCAGCGCCTTGACCTGACGGTCCTTGAATCCCTTGCCCTTCAAGTCCTTCTTGAGTGGCGTACCGTCACGTCTTTGAGCGCGTTGGCCGACGCTTTCGATTCTGCTGCGGACGATCTGCGGACGATCGTGCCCCACAACGCAATCAGGCCCACTCAGAAAGTGGGCCTGACCAGGGTGGCAGGTGCAGGATTCGAACCTGCGCAGGCGTAAGCCGACAGATTTCAGTCCGTCCTTCTCGGTGTTTGTTACGTCAAGTTGCGTTGGCTGCGGCGGACCGGCGCCACCGCGTGAAAATGTATGGGCTACATGGAGGGAGACACAGTGACGATCACATTCGATGACGCGCGCGCCATCGCCGCCACCTCCAAATCGGTGCGCGACTACTGGGGCGACTACCGCATCCTCGACTGGGGCTGGGAAAACGACCAAGAGTTCGTGCTCGTCTACGATCTCATCGACCCTGAGGTGGTGCCGTTCGACATCCCGGCCTTGCTGGTGGATAAGCGCACCGGCAAGCTGCGCGAGGTCTACGGCTTGGTGGGCAATCCCCCCGCACCGAATTTGACGCCCGTCGGACATAACCCCAACCCGTAGTTTCAGTTCGCGTCGGGGCCGCTCAGTGGTTCGCCGGCTCCGGCGGCGCCCGGTGCAAAAAGTCGGGGCTTGTCGCCAGCGGAATCCACACTCCGCGCCGTGGAGGAGGTGAACGCCGACCGGGGTGGCCCCGCCCCCGGCCATCCGTC
>DASQCE010000597.1:0-17002 GCA_035634855.1 Mycobacterium sp. | reverse complement strand
GGGTTGGGCGAACGGTTCGGCGACTCGCTGGAGAACGGCAACCGGATTCTCGACGATCTGAATCCGCAGCTACCGCAGATCACCTACGACACGCGCAGGCTGGCCGACCTGGCCGACGTCTACGCCGACGCGTCGCCGGACTTCTGGAACGGACTTCCAAACGCGGTGCGGACCGCGCAGACCTTCAATGACCACCGAGCTGACATCGACGAGGCGCTGATGGCCGCGGTCGGGTTCGCCAGCGACGCCGCCGACAGTTTCGAACGCGGCGGCCCCTATCTGGTTCTGCCGCCGACTTGATCCCGACGACCAAGCTCCTCGACGACTACCGCGGCATGATCTTCTGCGCGATCCGCAAAATCGCGGCGGCGCAGAAGCGGTCCGCCGCGGTCGTGGGCGGCAACGGCTACTCGTTGGCTACGTCGTCGGGCACGATCGGAGGCGGGGGCAATCCGTACGTCTACCCCGACAACCTGCCGCGAGTGAACGCCCACGGCGGCCCGGAGGGCCGCCCCGGCTGTTGGCAAGACATCTCGCGCGAATTGTGGCCTGCGCCGTATCTGGTGATGGACACCGGCGCTTCCATCGCGCCGTACAACCACATTGAGCTCGGCCAACCGTTTCTTATCGACTACGTGTGGGGCAGGCAGATCGGCGAGTACACGATCAACCCCTGACGGTTGACATGAACTTTTGTTGAGGTTCTACGTTGGGGTCATGACCTTCAAATCGCACGAACTCGACTTCCTGCGCCAGGCCGAGCTGGGCCGGCTGGCCACCATCCAGCCCAACGGCACACCGCAGAACAGCCCGGTGGGATTCAGCTACAACGAGTCGCTTGGCACGATCGACATCGCCGGCTACCGGATGTCGAAGAGCCAGAAGTTCCGCAATATCGCGCGCAACGACAAGGTGGCGTTCGTCGTCGACGACATCACCTCACGCGATCCGTGGCGGGTGCGCTGCCTGGAGATCCGCGGCATCGCCGAGCAGGCCGAGATCCCGCCGTCGCACGGTGCGGCCGGTGACGAACTGGACACCGCGATCATCCGGGTAACGCCGCGGCGCATCATCAGCTTCGGCGTCGACGATCAGGTCAGCGAGCCGCACCAGCTGGAGGTGGACCGACGCGACGCCTAGCGCGTCAGTCGGGGAAACCGAACAGCTTGATGACGCCGTGGTCGCGGCCCGCGGTGTAGCCGCCGTCGACCGCGATCGCCTGACCGGTGACGAACGAGGCGTCCGGGGACAACAGGAACGCCGCCATGGCTGCGACCTCTTCCGGTTGACCCCGGCGCCCAAGGGCGTGCTCCTCGGTAATGGAGCGCAGCGGCCCTTCCATACCCTCGAAGCCCATGACGCTGTAGAGCATCGGAGTGTCGATGAAGCCGGGACAGATCGCATTCGCCCGGATTCCGCTCGGACCGTAGTCGAGCGCAATGTTCTTGGTGAGCAACACGACTCCGCCCTTCGAGGCGTTGTATGCACTGCCGCCGGCGGGCGTTCGAGACCCTCGATACTCGCGAGTGTCACCACCGAGCCGCGCTCGCCGTCCACCCGGGGCTGCTCGATCATCCTGGCCACCGCGGCCTTGGCGACCAGGAACGTGCCGGTGAGGTTGACGGCGATCACTCGCTCCCACTCGGCGCGGTCGAGCAGATGGACCGGCCCGCCGCCTGCGACACCAGCGGCGTGAACGACCCCGTCGAGTCGACCTGGTACCGCCGCGAATGCGGACATGACCGCGGATTCGTCGGTCACATCGGCCGCCACGAAGTCGAACCGTGCGCCCATGTCCTCGTCCGGTGCGGTCAGGTCGACGCCTACCACCGTGCCGCCGTCGACCAGCAGTCGCCGGGCGGTGGCGAGCCCGATTCCCGATGCCGCCCCGGTTACGACGAACGTTCGCGCATTGGCCCGATCACCGCTCATCATGCATCCGACCCTCTCCGCCTGTTCGACTGCACTGCCATGGCGGCGATTGCGGCGGACTCGTTGACCGCCAGGTGCACCAGCATCGGCGCGGCGAGGCTGCCCGAGCGCGCGTGAAGCCAGCCGAAAAACCAGCCCGCGGTGCCGGTGGCCAGCACCGTGGCGATCACCGGCTGTCCGGTGATGCGGGCGTCGACGATGTGCCATAACCCGAACGCCGCGGCTTGCAGCAGCCGGCCGCGGGTCGGCCCGAAAGCCGCTTCGGCGACGGCGCCCAACGTGGCCCGGTACGCGGCTTCCTCGGACCAGACCGTTCCGATCGGGATGCTCAACAACAGCCACCGCCCCCGGTGTTCGGGCAGGTCGCGCTGAGCCATCGCCCTGCGCACCGGCGGCAACGCCGTCATCGTTGCGACACCGAGCGCGACCGCCGCGCCTGCCGCCAGGCCGTAGCGCACGCCCGACCACAACGCGGGCGGGCGGAGTCCGAGCTGTGAGTGGGTGATCGCAACGAGTCCGGATCCCAAAGACGCGTTCGGGATGGGATGCCATCGCACCCGCGGTGCCGCGAAGCTCCAGCCGACCAGCGCCGCCGCCAGCCCGACAACGCGAGACTTGCTGGGCCGCATCAGTATTCGGGCCCGTCGGCGGACTCCGTCTTCTCCAGCGCGATGCGGATGCGTTCGGTGTCGTCGGGCGTCCACCCCTCGGGCGGGGCTACGGCGGCCCAGCCGTCGAGCACGAAGTCACCATAGTTATGGCCGTGCCCGCCGGGTACCGACGAGGCGTTGGTCATGTCGGCGGCGACCTGCCAGAACGTAATGATCGGATACCAGCGCATCGACGCCGTACGATCGCGGCCCGGCGGTTCCTTCAGCCAGTCCGGCCGGTTGAACAGCAGATCCGCCGACCACCAGACAATCGGGTCCGACGGATGCTGCAGGAACAGCACCCGGGTGCCCTCCCACGGCGCCGCGGTGTCGCGGCGGATCTCCTCGGTGTCGGTGGCCTGCGAAAACCGCACGGTGCGCCCGTTGTCGTAGCGCGGTTCAACCTCCAACGTGCCGGGGTCGCGACGTTCGGTGATGGCCTTCCACAGCGGGCTGGCGTTGGGCGGACCGACCCACAACACCGAGGAGAAACCCATCCGCGCAATGTCGGGCAGCCACCCGAACGCGCCCTGCCCGGCCATGGAGCCGAGGCTTTCGCCGTACAGCACCAGCCTGGGCCGGTGGTCTGGCGGTAGTTGTAGCCACCGATCGTGGATGGCGTCGATCATCAACCTGCCGGAGTCCATCGACTTCTGCCGGTCGGCGAGGAACGAAATCCAACTCGGCAGAAAGGAATACTGCGATCCGACGATCGCGGTGTCGCCGTTGTACATCAGCTCCAGCGATCGTGCGGCCACCGGGTTGATCCACCCCGTGCCGGTGGTCGGGACGATCACAAGCACCTTGCGGTCGAAGGCCCCGGTGCGTTCAAGTTCGCTCAGCAGCACCGCCATTCGGCTCTCGTCACTGTCTGCTGTGTTGAGGCCGACGTACACGCGAATCGGTTCCTTGGCGGGCCTCCCGGCCAGCCGCGTCAGCTCGTCCGCGTCTGGGCCGGTGGCCACGAAGTTGCGGCCCTCGAACCCGAGAGTCTCCCATGGCGCGAAAGACGTTGGGCTGCCCGACCGTTCGGCCTGTTGCGGTTGCACGATGCCGGCCCGGGTGGTGGTGTTCTGCGGCTGGAACACTCGGTTTGCACCGGCGAAGAAGCCGCGGATCAGCACCCCGTTGATGAGGGTGATCGCCAGCACGACAACGATCGCGGTGCCGATGAACAACGCCGTCTCGTCGTGCAGGTGCCAGCGCCGAATCAACAACCGCGCCATGGTCTTGATCAGATCGAGAATCGCCCGGGCAGCACCCACGCACACACCACCGACCAACACGGCGATGATCAGTGTGCGGGTGTATCCCAGTGTGTTGGGGCCCTCCATGCCCATCACCGCCGACACCTGACGCTGCCACGCGGCCGCCGGGATCAGCATCAAGACACTCGCCGTGCCCGACACTACGACGGTGATGGTCTTCAGCACATAGAGCACCCGCTTCGAAGGCGGCCACCAATCGCGGCGCCGTAATAGGAAGCGGCGCATCATTCGGCCGGCGAACACGCCTATGCCGTAGCCGATCGCCGCATTGATCCCACCGATCAGACCCGCAAACAACCAGTCGCGCGGCAGCAGGGACGGGGTCAGTGACAGACAGAAGAACAGCGCGCCGAACGCGATACCTACGAAGTCGAGGTGGACCAGGCTCCACGCCCAGACGAGTAGGGGGTGTCGTTCGCGAGGCGCGACAGTCACCCGAACAACCCGGGAAGCACGCCCTCCGACGTGCTGCGCAGATCCTCCAGAGAAACGGTGAACAAGCCTTGTACTTCGATCGAATCGCTGCCTTGGTCCACGACGCCGATGCGCGTCGCAGGCAGCCCGCGGGCCTCACACATCGCGCGGAACCTGCTCTCCTCGGTGCGCGGCACCGCGACGAGCGCCCTTCCTGCGGACTCCGAAAAAAGAAACGTAAACGGGCCAGTGCCTGATTCAAAACCCTCGGGAACCAGGATGCGGCAACCGGTTTCGCCCGCAAGCGCCGCTTCCACGACGGCCTGCATCAGCCCGCCCTCGGACAGATCGTGCGCTGCGGATACCAGCCCGTCGCGCGACGCGGCGACGAGCACCTCGGCGAGCAGCTTCTCGCACTCGAGATCGACGCGCGGCGGCAGCCCGCCGAGATGGTCGGCGGTGACCTGCGCCCAGATCGAGCCGTCGAGCTCGTCGCGGGTGCCGCCGAGCAGGATCAGCGTCTCCCCCGGTTCGGTGCCCAGCCCGGTCGGGATGCGCCTCTTGACGTCGTCGAGCACGCCGAGCACGCCGACGACCGGCGTCGGGAGAATCGGCGTGGTGCCGGTCTGGTTGTAGAAGCTGACGTTGCCGCCGGTGACCGGAATGCCAAGCGCCGCACAGCCGTCGGCGAGACCGCGGACCGCCTGACTGAACTGCCACATCACCGCCGGGTCCTCCGGCGAGCCGAAGTTGAGGCAGTTGGTCACTGCGACCGGCGTCGCGCCGGTGACGGCGACGTTGCGGTACGCCTCGGCCAGCGCGAGCTGCGCGCCGGCGTACGGGTCGAGCTGGGTGTAGCGGCCGGACGCGTCGGTGGATATCGCGATGCCGCGGCCGGTGGTTTCGTCGACGCGCAGCACGCCGCCGTCGGCATGTTCGGCGAGCACGGTGTTGCCGCGGACGTAGCGGTCGTACTGCTCGGTGATGAACGCGCGGCTGCACAGGTGCGGACTGCCAAGCAACGCAAGCAGAGTCGCCTTCAGTTCGTCGCCGGTGACCGGCCGCGGCAGCTTGGCGGAGGTGTCTGCGTTGAGCGCATCCTGGGTGTCCGGACGTTGCACGAGACGCTCGTAGACCGGTCCCTCGTGGGCGACCGTGCGCGGCGGCACGTCGACGACCGTTTCACCGTGCCACGTGATCTGCAGCCGGTCGCCGTCGGTCACCTCGCCGATGACGGTGGCCAGCACTTCCCACTTGCGGCACACCACCATGAACTTCTCGACGTTCTCCGGTGCAACAACCGCGCACATGCGTTCCTGCGACTCGCTGGACAGGATCTCGGCGGGCGTCATGTTGGCCGCCCGCAGCGGCACGGTGTCCAGCTCGACCCGCATGCCACCGTCGCCGGCCGATGCGAGTTCGGATGTCGCACAGGATAATCCGGCGCCACCGAGGTCCTGGATGCCGATCACCAGGTCGTTGGCGTACAGCTCCAGGCAGCACTCGATGAGCACCTTTTCCATGAAGGGGTCGCCGACCTGGACGCTTGGCAGCTTCTTGCGAGATCCGCTTGCCGGATCGAGCTTCGATCCCGTCCCGGTTCCTTCCTCCTCGCCGCCGAACGTTTCCGATGCCAGTACCGACACGCCTCCGATGCCGTCGAGGCCGGTGCGCGCACCGAAGAGGATGATCTTGTTGCCTGTGCCTGACGCGAACGCGAGGTGCAGGTCCTCCTTGCGCAGCACCCCGACGCACAGCGCGTTCACCAGTGGGTTGCCGGCGTAGGACGCGTCGAAGACGGTCTCGCCGCCGATATTGGGCAGTCCCAGCGAGTTTCCGTAGCCACCGATGCCGCGCACCACTCCGTCGACCACCCGGCGCGTGTCAGCCGCGTCGGCGCCGCCGAACCGCAGCTGGTCCATGACGGCCACCGGGCGGGCACCCATTGCCATGATGTCGCGGACGATGCCACCGACTCCGGTGGCCGCGCCCTGGTAGGGCTCGATGTACGACGGGTGGTTGTGCGACTCAACCTTGAAGGTGGCCGCCCAGCCGTCGCCGATGTCGACTACGCCCGCGTTCTCGCCGATGCCCGCGAGCATCGAAGCCCGCATCGCCTCGGTGGTGGTCTCACCGAAGTAGCGCAAGTGCACCTTGGACGACTTGTAGGAGCAGTGCTCGCTCCACATCACCGAGTACATGGCCAGCTCGGCATCCGTGGGCCTGCGGCCGAGGATCTCGCGTATCCGCTGGTACTCGTCGTCCTTCAGGCCGAGTTCGCGGAACGGCTGCGGTTGCTCGGGAGTGGCGGCGGCGTGGTCAACGGTGTCAAGGGCGTGGGTGAGCTCCGACGTCACGCGGCCAGTCTAGTTTGAACCCCCGCCCGCAGCGGATCAGGTGGCGGCGGCCACGTCGCCGCCGGCCACACAGAACGCGTTGCCATCGGGATCGGCGAACACCACCCAGCGGAACTCCGGACCCGCTTCGCCCCGGCCGGTCTCGGTGGCGCCGAGGCCCACCAGCCGCGTGACTTCAGCCTCGAGGTCGGGCGCGGAGAAGTCGATGTGCACGCGGTTCTTGCCGGGTGTCGGATCGTCGACCTTCTGGAAGGCCAGGCCTGGCCCGCCGGGGCGGGTCACGGTGACGAAAAAGCCGGGTGCCAACGGGTTTACCGTGCCGTCCACCGCGCGTGCCCACCAGTCGGCGAGCTTGTCGGGGTCGGTGGAGTCGAACGTGATGTTCACGACGGAAAGTGACATGCCGCTGACCCTAGATCAGCCCGGTGACAAAAAAGCCCTCAGCGCCGCGGAATAGGCGGTGACGTCGGCGGCGCCCATCACCTCGCGCGCGGAATGCATGGCCAGCTGGGCCGCACCCACGTCGACTGTCGGGATGCCGGTACGCGCCGAGGTCATCGGGCCGATCGTCGACCCGCACGGCAGGTCGGCCCGATGCTCGTAGCGCTGCAGCGGCACACCCGCCTGCGCGCACGCAAGCGCGAAGGCGGCCGCGGTGCGCCCGTCGGTGGCGTACCGCAGGTTCGGCTGCACCTTGAGCACCGGCCCGGCGTTGACCTCGATGAGGTGGCCGGGCTCGTGACGCTCGGGGTAGTTCGGATGGGTGGCGTGCGCCATGTCGCCGGAGGCGACCATCGAGCCGGGCAGCCGGCGCAGAAAGTCCTCCCGCCCGCCGCCTGCCGCGAGCGTGATCCGCTCCAGGACGGTGCGAAGCAGCTCGGACTGGGCGCCGTGATCCGACTGCGAGCCGACCTCTTCGTGATCGAACAGCACCAGCACCGGCATGTGCTCGCCCGGCTCCGCGGCGAGAAACGCCTCCAGGCCGGCGTAGCAGGTGGCCTGGTTGTCCAGCCGGGGCGCACTCACCAGCTCTTGGTTGGCTCCCGCCAACCTCGACGGGGTCAGGTCGTGGGTCATCAGGTCGGCGCCGAGGATGTCGGCGTCATCGACGCCCGCATGCTCGGCGACGTAGCCGAGAAACGACCGGGGGCCGCTGCCAACGCCCCAGACCGCGTTGACGTGCCGCTGCGGATCCAGCGAGACCGACTTGCGGTCCTCGGCCAGGTGAATCGCCAACTGTGGCACGCGCAGGATCGGTTCGTCGATGCATACCAGCCGGTGGTCGATGGTGTTGCCGACACGTACCGACAGCCGGCCACTGATGCCGAGATCGCGATCCAGCCACGAGTTCAGCCAGGCCCCGCCGTAGGGCTGCAGGGCAACCACCCGCCAGCCCGAGACGAACCGGTCGGGGTACTGCTTGACCCGCAGATTGGGGCTGTCGGTGTGGGCGCCGACAATCCGGAATGGCCCGGCACGGTCGGCCTCATCTGCCCGCCAAGCCACCAGCGACCCGGCACGCACGGAGAAGAACCTGCCCTGGCCCGGCCACTCGTCGCGTTCGGAGAGTTCGGTGAACCCCGCGGTGCTCAACCGCTGCGCGACGGTGACGCAGACATGGAACGGCGACGGTGACGCGTCGATGAACCCGCACAGCCCCTGTGCACTTGCCCCTGAAATCCCCAAGTCACTCCGCTCCTGCCCGCCGAACCATGTTTCACCATCATTGCCGACGCGAGATTCGCTAGGGTCGAACGGTGCCCGCACCTCTACCGCAACCGGTAACGGCGCCGTTGACACCCGCAGCCCTCTTCCTAGTGGTCACCATCGACGAAGGCGGTGAGGCCGCCGTCCACAACGCGCTGCCCGACATCTCCGGGCTGGTTCGCGCCGTCGGCTTCCGTGATTCGGACAAGCGCCTTTCGGTGGTCACGTCTATCGGATCCGATGCCTGGGACCGGCTGTTCTCCGGTCCGAAGCCGGCGGAGCTGACGCCATTCATCGAACTGGACGGGGGCCGTCACAAAGCGCCGGCGACGCCGGGGGACCTGCTGCTCCACATCAAGGCGATGTCGATGGACATGTGCTTCGAGCTGGCGGGCCGCATCGTCAAGGCGTTGGGCGCTGTCACCGTCGTCGACGAGACCCACGGCTTCCGGTTCTTCGAAAACCGCGACCTGCTGGGCTTTGTCGACGGCACCGAGAACCCCGACGGGCCGCTTGCCGTGTCCGCCACCGAGATTGGCGACGAGGATCCCGATTTCGCAGGCTGCTGCTACGTCCACGTGCAGAAGTACCTGCACGACATGACGTCATGGGAGTCGCTGTCGGTCACCGAGCAGGAACTGGTGATCGGACGGACGAAGCTCGAGGACATCGAGATGGATGACGATGTCAAGCCGGCCAACGCTCACATCGCGCTCAATGTGATCGAGGACGACGACGGCAACGAGTTGAAGATCGTCCGGCACAACATGCCGTTCGGCGAGATCGGTAAGGACGAGTACGGCACCTACTTCATCGGCTACTCGCGCACCGCGGACGTCACCGAGCGGATGCTGCGCAACATGTTCATCGGCGACCCGCCGGGTAACACCGACCACATCCTCGAGTTCTCGACGGCGATCACGGGCGGCAAGTTCTTCACGCCGATCGTCGACTTTGTCAACGACCCACCGCCGCTTCCGGATTCGGAGCCTGAAGAAGAGCAACCAGAAGTCACCGTCGCGCCCGTCCCCGCCAACGGGTCGCTGGGGATCGGCAGCCTGAAAGGAACCCGCCAATGAACAACCTGTATCGCGATCTGGCTCCGATCACCGAAGCCGCCTGGGCGGAAATCGAATTGGAGGCGACGCGGACGTTCAAGCGGCACATCGCCGGGCGGCGGGTGGTCGACGTCAGCGAGCCGGGCGGTCCGGTGACCGCGGCGATCAGCACCGGTCACCTGAGCGACGTGTCCCCGCCGGGTGACGGTGTGGTGGCGCATCTGCGCGAAAGCAAGCCGCTGGTACGGCTGCGGGTGCCGTTCACGGTGTCGCGCACCGCAATCGACGACGTCGAGCGAGGCTCGCAGGACTCGGACTGGGATCCGGTCAAGGACGCCGCCAAGAGGCTCGCGTTCGTCGAAGACCGGGCCATCTTCGAGGGTTACGACGCGGCATCCATCGAGGGCATCCGCGCGTGCAGCTCGAACCCCGCGCTGGCCCTGCCCCAGGACGCCCGCGAGATTACCGATGTCATCGCCCAGGCGCTGTCGGAGCTGCGGCTGGCCGGTGTCGACGGCCCGTACTCAGTGCTGCTGTCGGCCGACGTGTACACCAAGGTCAGCGAGACCACCGAACACGGCTATCCGATCCGCGAGCACCTCAATCGGCTGGTCGACGGCGACATCATCTGGGCCCCGGCGATCGACGGCGCCTTCGTGCTGTCCACCCGCGGCGGCGACTTCGACCTTCAGCTCGGCACCGACGCGTCGATCGGCTACCTGTCGCACGACGCAGACAATGTGGAGCTGTATCTCGAGGAGACGCTGACGTTCCTGTGCTACACGGCCGAGGCGTCCGTCGCACTCACCCCCTAGCCATTCCCCGCGAGCGACCATTGTCTGTACGCGACACGCCGTCCATCGCTGGCAGTTCGCGGTCGCTCGCGACACGAATCAGGCTGCCAGCACCAGATCCAGCGCCGAGTAAAAAAGTCCGAGGCCGTCGTCGGACGGGCCGGTCAGCGCCTCAGTGGCGTGCTCGGGGTGCGGCATCAGGCCGACGACGCGGCCGTTGGCCGAACTGATGCCTGCGATATCGCGCTGCGAGCCGTTGGGGTTGTCGCGGTAGCGGAATACCACCCGACCCTCGCCCTCGAGCTCGTCGAGCACCTCCTCACTGGCGACGTAGCGGCCCTCCCCAGACTTCAGCGGCACCAGCAGATCGGCGCCAAGTTCGTAGCGCGACGTCCACGCCGTCGCATTCGACGCGACCTCCAGCCAGAGATCGCGGCATACAAAGTGCAGGCCCGCGTTGCGCGTCAACGCCCCCGGCAGCAGGCCAGCCTCACACAGCACCTGAAAACCGTTGCAAATCCCCAACACTGGCATGCCTTGTTCGGCAGCCCGGACCACCTCGCCCATCACTGGTGCGAACTTGGCGATCGCACCACACCGCAGATAGTCGCCGTAGGAGAAGCCGCCGGGCACCACCACCGCGTCGACTCCCTTGAGGTCGGCGTCGGCATGCCACAGGCTGACGGCCTCGGCGCCGGCCAACCGGACCGCCCTGGCGGCGTCTACGTCGTCGAGCGTGCCGGGAAATGTGATAACTCCCACACGCACCGTCATGACTGCTCCCGGCTGACCGACCAGTGCTCGATAACCGTATTCGCCAACAGCGATTCGGCGATCTCAGCGAGGGTGTCGTCATCGATGCTGTCATCGACCTCGAGCTCAAAACGCTTGCCCTGCCGGACATCTGAGACACCGCCGAAGCCGAGACGCCCCAGCGCGCCGACGATCGCCTGGCCCTGCGGGTCGAGAATCTCCGCCTTCGGCATGACGTGCACAACCACCCTTGCCACGGCGATCACTCTACCGGCGGCAATGCCGGGACCGCCTCACCGGCACGACCCGAGGTACGCGTTGCACAACGGCGCCGCCATCCCGTCGAAGACCTGCGCGTCGGGCACGGCCGCCCAGTCCAGCTGCGGGGGCAGCGACGACCACATGGCCAGTTCGACGACGGTGCTGCTGGCGGGATCGGCCAGAAGGTACTCGTGCATGACCTGATCGCCCGCTTCGCTGATGACGGCGGCGATGCGCCGCGGCTCGCTTGTGGTGATCGACGGCGAGGCCTGCGCGGCCGTCGATTGGCAGTCGCGCAGCCGTGACCTGGCCGTCTCCAGCGTAGTCAGCGCCGTGGGGCCGCCGGTCGCGGTGTCGCCGCGCCAGTGCACCACCTGCACCAGCAGGTTCCACTGGCCCACCTGGTGCAGCACGACCGACCGGGCCGCTACGGCGTACGTACGGGCGTCGTCAGCAACCGGCGGGCTGCCGCACATCGCCTCGAAGCCGAACCGCGGCGACGGCGCCGTGACCGCCAGTCCGGCCAGGCCCGGCCATCGGTACACCGGGTACATCGGGATGGAGGTCGGCGCAATCCACGCCGAATCGGGGATGGCGTCGCAAATCGGCGGGCACTCGCCCGGGACCGCGCGCGCAGGCCAGCCTGCACTTGGCGCGATGGCCAACCCGCAGGTCGCCACGGCTACCGCCAGCAGCAATCGCACGTCTCTACTTCCCCCCGGTACAGCCTTGCGCGCCACAATATAGGCATGGAACTGACGCATTTCGGCCACTCATGCTTACTCGCGAATTTCAAGGGCGATTCCGGTCAGGACACAACGGTTTTGTTCGACCCGGGGAACTTCTCGCACGGTTTCGAGGGCATCACCGGCCTGTCGGCCATCCTCATCACCCATCAGCACCCGGACCACGCCGACACCGAGCGGCTGCCGGCGCTCGTCGATGCCAACCCGCAGGCCGCTTTGTACGCCGACCCGCAGACGGCCGCACAACTCGGCGGCCCGTGGAATGCGGTGCACGTCGGCGACGAGTTCAGCGTCGGGCACCTGACCGTGCGCGGCGTCGGAGGTCGGCACGCGGTGATCCACCCGGAAATCCCTGTGATCGACAACATTTCGTACCTCATCGGCGACGGCTCCCATGCGGCGCGGTTGATGCACCCGGGCGACGCGCTGTTCACGCCGGGCGAGCCGGTCGATGTGCTGGCCACGCCGGCAGCGGCGCCGTGGATGAAGATCTCGGAGGCCGTCGACTATCTTCGGGCCGTCGCGCCGACCCGCGCCGTGCCCATTCACCAGGCGATCATCGAGCCGAACGCCCGCGGCATCTACTACGGACGGCTGTCCGAGATGACCGACGCCGACTTCCAGGTGCTGGAACCGGAAAACGGCACCGAATTCTAGAGCTCGCGGGGCCTATCTCACGCGCCGCGGCCCGGCCTGCAGCCCGGCCGGAGAATACGCAGCCGCCAAGGAACGTGCCCTCCAGCGAGCGATAGCCGTGCACACCGCCGCCGCCGAAACCGGCGGCCTCGCCCGCGGCATAGAGACCGTCGAACACGCTGCCGTCGGACTTGAGCACCCTTGAGTCAAGGTCGGTTTCCAAGCCGCCCAACGACTTACGCGTCAGGATGTGAAGTTTGACGGCGATCAGCGGTCCGGCCTTCGGGTCGGTTAGCCGGTGCGGGGCGACGACGCGGCTGACCCGGTCGCCGAGGTAGTTGCGTGCCACCCGAATCGAGGCGATCTGGGTGTCCTTGGTGAACCGGTTGACCACTTCGCGGTCGCGCGCAGTGACCTCGGCCTCCACGGTGGCGTAGTCGACCGGCAGCACATCAGGCACGGTGTTCATCGCGGACACCAAGTCGCGCAGGGAGTTTGCGCTGACGAAGTCGACCCCCTTGTCGACGAACGCCTGCACCGGTGCGGGCGCGCCCGCGCGAACCCTGGCGAGCACGTTCTTGACGCTCTTGCCTGTGAGATCGGGGTTCTGCTCCTGCCCGGACAGCGCGAACTCCTTGGCGATGATCCGCGCGTTGAGGACGAACCAGGTGTAGTCCTGTCCCGTCTGCGAGATGTATTCCAGCGTGCCGAGCGTGTCGAAGCCGGGATACAACGGAGACGGCAGGCGCTTGCCGGTGGCGTCCAGCCACAGCGATGACGGGCCGGGCAGGATCCGGATGCCATGCAGTGGCCAGATCGGGTCGTAGTTGGTGATGCCTTCGGTGTAGTGCCACATCCGGTCGCTGTTGATGACACGGCCGCCCGCGGATTCGGTGATGCCGATCATCCTGCCGTCGACGTGTGCGGGCACGCCGCTGAGCAGCTGTTCGGGAACTCGCCCCATCCTCTTGGGCCAGTTCTGCCGGACCAGGTCGTGGTTCGCGCCGATGCCACCGCTGGCTACGATCACCGCCGGAGCGCGGAACTCGAACTCGCCCACGGTATTTCGTGACGACGCCACACCACGCGCCGCAGTCGTCGGCTCCAGCACCGCCCCGCGTACCCCGCCCACCGCGCCATTCTCCGCGATCAGTTCGTCGACGCGATGGCGATGTGCGAAGCGGACCTTCGCGTTGGCCAGCAGCCGGCGCGCGAAGATGTCGACGAGCGCAGGGCCCGTCCCCCAGGTGATGTGGAAGCGCGGCACCGAGTTGCCGTGGCCGCGTGCGTCGTAACCGCCTCGCTCGGCCCATCCGACGACTGGGAAGGTCTGCAGCCCGCGTTCCCGCAGCCAGCTGCGCTTTTCCCCCGCGGCGAAGTCGACGTAGGCGTGTGCCCATTGCCGCGGCCAGTGGTCCTCGGGCCGGTCGAAGCCCGCGGAGCCGAGCCAGTCCTGCAGCGCCAGCTCATGGCTGTCATGGATACCCAGCCGCCGCTGTTCCGGGCTATCGACGAAGAACAGGCCACCGAAAGACCAGAACGCCTGACCACCGATGTTGTTGGCGTTCTCCTGGTCAACGATCAGCACGCGGCGCCCGCGCTCGACCAGCTCACAGGCGGCAACCAACCCAGCCAGACCGGCACCCACCACGATCACATCAGCGTCAGCCATGGACGCCAATGTAGCGACCCTCGCTGATCAGGCTGCGTCGGTCAGCGCGGTGTATGGGTCCCAGTGGTATACGGAGGGGATGCATTGATGCATCAACGCCAGGTCGACAGCGTCGAGCATCGCCTGCCGGGGTCCGGACCGACGCAGGTGCCGGGCGGCCACAGCGACCCGGACGATGCCCTCGCGGCGCGCGGTGCGCTCGGCCGACAGCACCAGCGTTCGGCACCACCACGGCTCGCTCAAGAAGCCCTCACCGATGCCGAGCACTCTCCCCCGCACGGTCGTCTGCCGAACCAGGTCGGTGATGCCGCTCAACGTGGCGACCAGCCGAAAGCCGTTGCGGGGCAAGGCCGTCACCGTGCCCTGCGAAACCGTCCAGCCAGGAGCGGCGAACAGCCGAGTACGCAGGCCCAGGTGCTCGAGCACCCGGTCAGCGGCCATCAGGCGCAAACTGGCCTCGTGCGCAGGCAATGTCGCGAATTCGCCGCGCCGCTTCTTATTGGCTGCTTCATCGAAACCGTGCAGCACGATGGCGTCGCCGCGTTCGCGCCTGTCGGCGAGCCACTCGACGGTCGGCGCGTCCGAGTCGAGCCGGTAGCCGCCCTTGATCCGGGGGGCCACCAGAAACGAGGCAGGCACGTCGCGTTCGTCTAGCTGACTACAGAACGCGTCGACGTCGGCCCGTGTGCGGTCGCTGATCCCGGAAACCGAGACGATCAGTTGTCCAGCCACGTGTTCATTGTGGCAACGTCAGGTGTCCCAACGGTTTACAACACGTGGTCAACAGTTGACCATCTATCGCGGCAGGACCGCCTCGATGGCGGCGATCACCTCGGGGGCATCGGGAACTGTGCGCGGCCGGAACCGGTTGACGACCGTGCCGCCCGGTGTGAGCAGGAACTTCTCGAAGTTCCACTGGATGTCGCCCGCCTCGCCGCCGTCGTCGGGTGTCTTGGTCAGCTCGGCGTAGAGCGGATGGCGGTCGTCGCCGTTCACGTCGGTCTTGGCCAGCAGCGGGAACGTCACCCCGTAGTTCGTCGAGCAGAACGTTTCGATCTCCTCCGCGGTGCCCGGCTCCTGGCCCATGAACTGGTTGCATGGCACGCCGATCACCGTCAGCCCGCGCTCACCGTAGTCCTTCGCCAGCTGCTCCAGCGCCGTGTACTGCGGAGTGAGACCACATTTCGAGGCCACGTTCACGACCAGTGCGGCGCCGTCGGCGAGCTCGGCCAGCGTGGTGGTACGCCCGTCCAGCATCGTAAGTGCGATGTCGGTCAACGGCGTCTCGGTCATGCCCGCACCCTAACCGTCGAACAGCATCAGCGCGATCTTCTCGACGGCGGCCATCGGGTCGTCGTCGGTGTCGATCGTCTCGTTGAGCCGCAGCATCGCAAACCCATGCACCAACGACCACGCCGCGAGCGCGGCACTTTGTGGATCGGCCTTGGCGCTTGGGTCTTTCAGCGTGCCGACGCCGTGCGCCAGTTCGGCGCCCGCCGCGTTCTGCGCATCGACAAGTTCGGGATCGTCGGCGTTGACAAGAGAGCGGTCGAACATCACCGCGTAGTGGCCGGGGTGGTCGAGTGCGAACCGCACATAGGCGAGCGCAGCGTCGATGAAGTCCGGCCGCGCGGCCGCCAGGGCTTCGGCGAGCAGCCGCCACCCCTGTGCGGCGAGCGCGGTGAACAGGCCGCGGCGGTCGGTGAAGTGATGCGCCGGGGCAGCGTGTGAGACACCGGCCTCCCTTGCGAGTTCGCGCAGCGATATCCCGTCGGCGCCGCGCTCGGCCACAAGGGTGGCGACCTTGGCCAGGATGACGGCCTTCAGGTCGCCGTGATGATAGGTGTCCCTGTTCATTCGACCATCATAACCAGGAATCTTGACAGTGCCTAGATTATCGGTTAGCGTGTTCGCCATCATCTTGACAGTGTCTAGATAAGGAGTCTGCAATGGCCGTCACCATCAGTCTGGTCCTGGGCACACTCGGCGCCCGGTTGGTTGGCTGGCTGGGAGTCGACTACGTCGACAGCTGGCCGCAGGCCGCCGCCGTTGGGCTGGCGGCGATGTTCGTGATGACGGGCGTCGCGCATTTCGTTCCGGCGATGCACCGCGACATGATCGCGATCGTGCCGCCGCGGCTGCCCGCCGCCGGAGCGCTTGTCACGATCACCGGCGTGCTCGAACTGGTGGGCGCAGCCGGACTGCTGTACCCGCCCACCCGCGTCGCGGCGGCGGTGTGCCTGTTCGTGTTGATGCTCGTGATGTTCCCGGCCAACGTCTACGCGTCGCGGATGCCGAACCCGCCGAGGTCGATGACGTCGCGGCTGGACGTGCGCACGCTCGAGGAGATCGTGTACCTAGGCGCCGCCATCGTAGTTGGCCTTGGCAGCATCCAGTAGCCAGGCGTACTGGAACGCTGCTTCCTTCCACCGTTCATAGCGTCCGCTGATCCCACCATGGCCGGCGTTCATCTCGGTCTTGAGCAGCACCGGATGGCTGTCGGTCTTGGTGTGCCGAAGCGCCG
Source organism: Mycobacterium sp. (assembly GCA_035634855.1). Taxonomy (GTDB): domain Bacteria; phylum Actinomycetota; class Actinomycetes; order Mycobacteriales; family Mycobacteriaceae; genus Mycobacterium. Next base: position 230 of record DASQCE010000597.1, on the reverse strand, counting down.
CAACCCATTTCGCGGGTTCGACGTAGAGGACCCTGGTGTCATTCAACGAAGTCATTGCGAGGATCGGCGGATAGTCCTTGGCCTCGATATTCTCGTAGGGCGAGTAGGACTTCATGTAGTAGTAGACGTCCTTGTCGTCCAACGGGTTTCCCCACTCGTCCCACTCGGTGACGGTCAGCGGCAGCGACGGGTCAAGGATCGTCGTCAGCGCGTCTACGAACGGGACTGCG
>DASQCE010000596.1:0-16941 GCA_035634855.1 Mycobacterium sp. | reverse complement strand
GCGTGCGCGACGCTGGGTCCTCCAGGAGGGGCGCCATTGCAGATAGTGTCTCCATCGGCGCACAGGTCGATGGTCTTGGCCGCATACAACGGGCCGATGACGACAGGCGGCGCGCCGACGTCACGCATGAACTGATCCGATGGTTTACCGAACAGAGTGACCGCGGCGACGTGGTCGGCCACCTCGGGTGGCATCGGCGCGGGTACGAGCGCAGCCGGCACTCCTTCGGGTACAACAGCCGAGGTGACGAACCCCGCCACGACTGCGCCCTGCGAGAATCCCCCGAGCACGATTCTGGTTTTGGGGCAATTCGCCGCCGTGGCCTGGACGTGGGCCGCCGCGTCCCTGATCCCCTCGATGACCGTTCCGGCGAACTCGATGCCGCCGCCGAAATCGCTGCTCGCAGGGTAGTTGACGGGATACACGCCGACCGACTTGCCCTCGGCTTGCCCGCGCAGCGCGTCGACGAACGCCTGTCCGACCCCGCCGACACCGGGCGCCTCGCTGGTACCGCGGGCGAACACCGCCTCGACATCCGGGCACGGGTCGGCGGACGCGGACTGGATGGGAACGCTCAGCAGGAACGCCGAGGCGGTCAGGATCGCGACGCCAATGAAACGAGCGATTCGGCGACAGGTCATAAGTGGACTCCTACATACGGATCGCGGCGGTACGACCGCCACACCTTGCTCAATACCCCGATGTTTGTCTTAGGCAAACACGATCCGATCTCGAGAGCCGATGGTCAACAGCAAGCACGTCTGATAGACGTAAAGCCCATGGCTGAAGCCGGATTCTGGATCGCGTGGGGCCTACCGACGCAGGGGCGCGAAGTCCAAGCCCTCGATTTATTGAACGAGGCGAGGGGCTACCTCGAACGCCTCGCCAATGATGGGCAGATCGAGCGTGTCGACATCGCCCTCCTCAAGCCGCAGACCACGGAGCTGGGCGGCTTCCTTCTGGTCCAGGGCACGCAGGAGCAGATCGACGCCTTACGCCACGACGAGGACTTCCAGGTGTGGGTTAATCGGCTGCAACTGGTCGCCGGCCGAGTTGGAATCGTCGATGCCTGGGTCGGCGACGGTATCACCGAGGCGACCGACCTCTACAAGCGAGCACTTCGTAAGGCCGGCCTGTCTGACTAGTGGCCGACGTAGCTGAGTACGGCGGAGAGCGTCCGAAAACGCCAATAAGATCTGAACCACAGCGACGGCTGTTGTGCCTGAGACATTTGTCTTTTTTGCTATGAGCAACCCCTAAGTCCGATTTAATTGCGCGCATCGCCAATTGCCGGGGGAGAAGCTTCATGGAGGAACATGATGGGAGCCGCAGCCTATATCGGTCGCGTCGGGGGGCTGGCAGTCGCACTGGGCGTCGGCACGGCGATCGCCACGGGGTATGGCGTCGCCTCAGCCGACGACACCGCCTCGAATCCGCCGTCGTCTGACACCTCGACCACCAGCGGGGCGACCGACACCAAGACGAACACAGCGACGACAACCGGAACAACCACCACCACCAACACGCAGACCTCGACCGAACCGTCGACCACACCGAGCTCGTCGGAACCGGACAAGGGCACCACGTCGTCGGGGACCACGACGAACACCGTCACGGGCGGGGTCGTGGTGAGCGCCCAAACCAACACCGGAACATTCAGCACGACCGGTACGACGGAACCGACTCACGAGGCGGAACCAACCGCGGAGCCATCGCACACGCCGACACCCACCGAGACCGCTGCCCCGCAGCCCACGCAGACAACCGAGCCCGAAGAGCACGCGAAATCCCAGGAAGCTGAAGAAGTCTCGACTCCCCCGTCCGCTTCGAAGTCGAGCAACGAGAGCGGCGCAGCCCTCTCGGTGGCGAAGCCGAGCGCCAAAGCATCCGCCCCCACAGTTGAGCCGTTCGCGGATCCCGCCACCAACATCCAACAGCCGGACAAGGTTGCGGTGTTCGCCGATGCTCGCGGCCTGGCCGCAGCCGGGCCGACTAACGTCTCGCCGATGATGGCGGCGCAGGTCACTGGTTCCCCAGTGGCCCCAGCACCCGCCTCATCGCCGGATCCGGTGACCGCGGTGGCCAATGTGGTGTCGAACGTCATCAACTGGGTTTTAAACCCACTCGTCGGCACCTCTCCCACGACGCCGGCCCAGCCCCCATTGATCTGGGGCCTGCTCGCATTCGCCCGGCGCGAATTCGAGAACTTCTTCAACGCCTTGAGTGGCCGCTCCGCGGAGAGCGTCGCAGCGCCGCCCCAGACCACCAGCCTGGCACTCGACAACACCGAGATGGCCAGCTTCGCGGCGGCAGCGGCTGCCGTGACTGCCGACCCGCCGTATCTACCGTTCCCCAGCGCGCAGGTGAGCCCGTCGACGCAGTTCGTCAGCTGGGTCACGGGCGGTTACAACTACGGCGACCCGACGCTTGCCAACACCCTGTCCCGCTACTCGATCTACGGCACCGACCTCGGGATCATGTGGGACAACGGCATTCCCGACGATCCCGCCACCTTAGACATCAACGAGCACCAGGTACTGATCGCGGTCGGGGACACGTTCGGCGGACCCAACTCGGCGGATTGGCGCGCGAACACGATTTTGCGGAGCTCTGATACCGACCTGTCCAACGGAATCACCATTCCCGACGGGCAGTGGTACACCGGCAACTGGTTTGGCGGAGCGCCGTTGGGCCCGGATGGGTATCCGAATCGAGCGCGACAGGTCATCTTTCCCAGCGGTCTGCCCGCAGGCGTGGGCCTCATCCCGACGGCGGGCATCTCCATCCCGACACCGGGCACCGAGTTCGGCGTGACGCAGTACATGAGCTTCATGTCGGTGACCCAGTGGGGCGCGCCCGGCCAGTGGGCGACGAACTATTCCGCGCTCGCATACTCGACGGACAACGGCGAGAACTGGACCGTCGCGCCTCAAAGCGTCCGATACAACCAGCCGTGGAGCGGCAACCAGAACTTCCAGCAGTCGGCGTTCGTCCGGCCCGGTGATGGATACGTCTACGTGTACGGCACCCCGAATGGGCGCCAGGGCGCCGCGTACGTGTCGCGCGTCGCCGAGAAGGACATCCTCGACCTCAGCAAGTACGACTACTACAGCGCGGGCCCGCTCGGCGGGTGGTATCAGAACGATCCCAGCAAGGCCACCCCGGTTTTCGGGCAGGACACCGGCGCCTGCGGCGTCGCCAACCCCGGCAACCAGGTCAGCGAGATGTCGGTTCAGTACAACAATTCGCTGAAGAAGTACGTCGTGCTCTACGGCGACCAGTTCAACAACATCGTGATGCGCACGTCGGACACGCCGCAGGGGACGTGGTCATCGGCAAAGGTATTGATGGCCCAGCAGAACGGCGGAATCTATGCGCCGATGATGCATCCCTGGTCGCCGTCGACGCAAGGTACCGGCACCGACCTGTACTGGAACCTGTCACTGTGGAATTCATATAACGTGATGCTGATGCGCACCGACCTTTCGAAGGTGTAGGCCAGTGCAGCGAGTCGCGATGGTGGTCGCAACGCTGGCGCTTCTGCTTTCGACACCGGCCGTCGCATCGGCCGATCCCGAAGTGCCGCAACCCGGTACGCCATGTGCATCGGATCTGACCGAAGCCATGACGTGGCCGCCGGAGGACAAATCGCCGCTGGAGTGCCTGGACAATCAATGGCAAGCCGTCACAACTCCGCAACCGCCCAACGACCGATGGTTGAGCTTCGGTCCCCTGATAACGCTGCACGGCGAAGGACTGCGCAACCCCAACGTTGCGTCGGGCGACTGGATCGCCACACCACAGGACGCGAACAGTAGCTGCCGCGCCGAACAACGAGCCGTTGTCAGCCCAGGAGTCGTCGGTCCGCCGCAAGTGACGGAAAGCCAGAAAGGGCAGCCGCTGTCATTCCAAGTCGTGCCGAAGCTCTTCTCGATAGAGATGAGCGGGTACTGTCTCTGGACGCGGAGGGGTAGTTAAGCGGCTGAGTCGTTCGATCACTCCGTAAACGAGATCGCCGTCTCGGTGCAGCTCGTGGCGGCACGGCCGGGCGGAAACGTCCGCGGGTCCTCGCCGGAGATGGCGGATTGCCTGTAGTACGCGCGCTCGGCATCCGCTGAACACTCGAAGGCGGCATTCAACACGCGGAACGTGGCCGGGTCGGCACCGTCGATCGGCGTGCCCATCCAGTAGACGCGGTGGGAGTCGCTCGCATATGGGCCGTCGAGGGGGTGAAACGACGCCGCATCGGCGTTCACGATCGCGTCGGAGAAATAGAAGACGTGCCGGGCATCTTGTGCATAGGCGCCCTGCAGCACGCGGAATGTCGCCGGATCGGCGTCGGCGATCGGCTTTCCGTTGACGTGGACGGTGCGAGTGTCCTTCGTGAACAGGTAATGGTCGTTGTTCGCCACGATCGCGAAATGCCCTGGATCGTCTGACAACACGCCGCCGTCGGTCCAGTACACGTTGGCGCTGTCTTTCGACATACCGCCGTCGAGCAGCTCGAAATGGGCGGGGTCGTCGCTGATCGGCCGATCGAGTTGGTAGGCGTGATTGCGGTCTTCCGCGAATCCGCCGCGGTCGAGCACGTCGAAAGTCGTTGCGTCGGCGCCTGATATCGGGTGGCCGTCGAAATAGGCATTGGACTTGTCTTTTGCGTAGGTGGTGTCAAACACCTTGAACGATGCGGGGTCCGCGCCCGCTATCTCAGATGCCTTGCCCGGGAACGCGGCCAGGTAGAAGACCTTGTCTCCGCGCACGTGATAGCCCGCGGCGTCGAACAGCGAGTTGGGCGGCTTGTTACGACTGCACGCAGGCACCAAGGCCACCGCGAGGAGACACAAGGCCGCGATCGATCTCCGCATCCGACGATCGAATCACCTAATTCACCGGCACATTGAGAATCGGGCGCTTCTCGTAGGCATCGCTGGTGTCGAAGTGCCACCATTCGCCCGTATAGACCGTCAATCCGCCTGCCTGCATCGCTTCCCGCAATCGCGCACGGTTGTCCTGTGCGGCCGCGCTGACGCCCTCGGTGGCATAGGCGAGGGCGCGCGGAGTGAAGTCGTCGAAGTCGGTACCCATGTCGATGCGGCCCTGCGCGTTCGCGATCGTCACGTCGACGGACCGACCGGCTTCATGGCTGCGCGAATACGGCCCCGGCCGGGCCACCCAGTTCGGATCGGGCACCGCCGCGAACATTCGCACCTGAACGTCATGGGGCCGATAGCAGTCCCAGAAGACGAGCATTTCGCCCGTTGGCCGCAGCACGGCCGCGGCGGCGGCCAGACCCGGCGCCATCGATTCGTGCACCAGGCACCGCGCGTCGGCGGGGTACATCGGCACCCCGACGAAGTTGTCAGGCGTCGCGTACCGAAGGTCGATGACCGCATCGGGCACGACGGTGCGCACGTCGACCAGCCCGGCAGCCGCCGCGGCGTCGGACACCGGTGGCACCGGCGGTGATGCGAATGCAACGGCGGGAGCAGCGCAGACGACGGTGCACAGGATGGCCAGAACACCGGCTACGCGCATACGCACGCGATCACCTCCGAAAGCAGGTACTCACCTACGCTAACGGTCCCCCCGGCGCGGCCAGACCATGAAGGCGTCCTGAAAGAGGAGTCCGCCATGACCGTCGTCAGCGTCAAGCGCCCGACCGTTTTCGAAGCCGACCTGCCCACCGTGTCCTACGAGGACGCGTCCACTCCTGCGGCCGCCCACGAGGCGCTCAAGCAAGCGCGCCAGCAGTTCCCGATCGCCATGGGGTCGCACGGGCCTGAGATTCTGAGCTACGAGCTTGCGCACACCGCGCTGCGCGACCACCGGCTCGCCCCGCCGCCCGGGTTGGGACTCGAGGCGCAGGGCATCACGTCCGGCCCGTTGTGGGATCGGGTCACCGCGACTCTTCTCAGTGTCAACGGTGAGGACCACGCTCGTCTGCGCCGATTGGTGTCCAAGGCATTCACGCCACGGTCGGTAGCGCGCCTGGATACGACGATCGTCGACATCATCACGGAGTTGACCGACCCGCTGATGGCCGCGGGACGCTCTGAGGTCGTCGCGGACATCGCGCGCCCGTATCCGGTTCCGGTCATCTGCGAGCTGCTCGGCGCTCCCAAACAGGACTGGCAGCTGTTCTCGGTGTGGGCCGACGAGTTCTTCAAGACGTTCACGTGGAAGGCGGCCGAGTACGAGCCGGACATCCTGAAGGCCTGGGGTGAACTCGACGACTATGTCGACGACATGGTCGCCGAGCGCCGCAATTCGCCCACCGACGACCTGATCTCCGATCTGATCCGCGCCGAGGACGACGGCGACCGGCTGAGCATGGCCGAACTGCGGATGCTTGCGGGCGGCCTGCTGATGGCGGGTACCGACACCACCCGCAACCAAGTTGCCGCTGCCGTTGACGTCCTCTGCGATCACCCGGATCAATGGGATCTGCTCGCCGTCAATCCTGAACTTGCCATGAAGGCGGTCGAAGAGCTGATGCGCTTCTACCCCGTGGTCTTCGGCGCGATGCGGATGACGATCGAAGACGTCGAATATGACGGCGTGGTCATCCCGGCAGGGACGTTCGTCACGGTCAACACGGCTTCCGCCAACCGGGACGCCACCGTCTACGAGGACCCCGACCGTCTCGACATCACGCGCGAGGGTGCGGCGCCGATGCAGACGTTCGGCGCAGGCGCGCACTACTGCCTCGGTGCGAACCTCGCCCGACGCGAAATCGCCGAAGCCCTGAGGGTCATGGCCCTACGGATGCGCAACCTGCGACGGGGAGGCCCCGCGCCGTGGAAGCCGATGGTCGGAATCGCCGGCCCTGCCGCGCTGCCCGTGGAATTCGACGCAGCTTGATTCAACGCTGAGCACTCGCACAGTCCGGTTGGGATTCCGGCATAGACTTCGGACCGTGCGAGATGTACTCAACGAGCTGCTGACGGTCTGGCGCGCTGGCGGAACGGCGGGCGTCGCCACCGTCGTCCGCACGATCAAGTCCGCGCCTCGTCCACCCGGCGCCACCATGGTCGTCGCACCCGACGGCACGGTCGCGGGCTCGGTATCCGGCGGCTGCGTCGAGGCCGCCGTCTACGAGCTCGCCAACGAGGTGGTGCTGAGCGGGCGACCCGAGCTGCAACGCTACGGAATATCCGACGACGACGCATTCGCCGTCGGCCTCACCTGCGGCGGGATCATCGACATCTTCGCAGAACCGGTGTCCCGCAACACTTTCCCCCAGTTACAGGCCATCGCCGACGACATCGCCGGGCAACGCCCGACCGCAGTCGCCACCGTCATCGCCCATCCCGACCCGGGTTGGCTCGGGCGCAGGCTGGTCGTGGGGCCGTACGCAGTCGAGGGGTCGCTGGGATCTGCGCGCGCCGACGACGCCGTCGCCGACGACGCCAGGGGTCTTCTGGCCGCGGGCCGCACCGCCGTGCTTTCCTACGGCCCGGACGGCCAGCGCCAGGAAGCAGGCATGGAGATCTTCGTTGCCAGCCACGCACCGCGACCACGGATGCTGATCTTCGGCGCCATCGACTTCGCCTCGGCCCTCGCCCGGCAGGGCTCGTTCCTCGGATACCGGGTCACCGTGTGCGACGCCAGGCCCGTGTTCGCGACTCCGGCCCGTTTCCCCGACGCCGACGAGGTCGTCGTCGAGTGGCCCGACCGCTACCTCGCCGCGCAAGCAGAGCAGGGCGCGATCGACGCGAGGACCGCGATCTGCGTGCTGACCCACGACCCCAAGTTCGACGTGCCCGCGCTGCGGGTGGCGCTGCAGCTGCCCGAGGTCGACTACATCGGCGTGATGGGGTCGCGGCGCACCCACGACGACCGCATGGACCGGCTACGCGAAGTCGGGCTGACCGACGCCGACCTGAGCCGGCTGGCCAGCCCGATCGGGCTCGACCTGGGCGCCCGCACCCCCGAGGAAACCGCGGTGTCGATCGCCGCGGAGATCATCGCGCGCCGCTGGGGCGGAGGCGGCCGGCCATTGACCGAGGTCGACGGCCGAATCCACCACACTTGATTAAATGAGACAAATAGAGTGGAAATGTCGCTCTCAGGTACGATAACGTCACTCTTCAGTCGTTCGAGGGAGTGAATGCGTGACTGACACGGTTGCGACCCGATACGCGGGCACCCGCGTCCCTCGCGTCGAGGACAACCGCCTTCTCACCGGCCGCGGCACCTTCGTCGACGACGTCAGTAGGCCCGGAATGCTGCACGCCTGCTTCGTGCGCAGCCCGTTCGCACACGCGAAGATCAACGGCATCAACGTCGCCGCAGCCCTCGCGCTGCCCGGGGTGCGCGCGGTGTTCACCGCCGAGGCCCTCAACCCGGAGGTGAAGGAGGCCTGGCACGCGGTCGTGGGCAAGGACATGCCGGACACTCCCCGCCCGCCGCTGGCCGAGGGCGAGGTGAAGTTCGTCGGCGACCCGGTCGCCCTCGTCGTCGCCGAGAGCCGGTACATCGCCGAGGACGCCGTCGAGCTGGTGGACGTCGAGTACGAGCCGCTGCCCGCCGTCGCCGACTTCACTAAGGCCGCGAACGCCGACGTAGTGGTCCACGAGCAGTACCCCGACAATGTCGCGTTCGGCCTGGCCGGCGCGCCGCCGGACGAGGAAACAATCTCCGCTGCGGCGCACGTCGTGTCCGAAACCATTTACCAGCACATGTACGTGCCCGTGCCGATGGAGACGCGCGGGATCATCGTCGAGTGGCTGGTCGCCTCAAGAGAGGTGACGATCTGGGCTTCCACCCAAATCCCTCACGAGCTGCGCGCGTTCTGCGCCCGCCTACTGGGGCTGCCGGCACAACATGTTCGGGTCATCGTGCGCGACACCGGCGGCGGTTTCGGCCAGAAGGTCGTCCCATCGCGCGAAGACATGTGCATCATGCTGGCCGCGCGCAAGGTGCCCGCGGCGCTGAAGTGGATCGAGGACCGGCGCGAGAACCTGATGTCCGCCGGGCAGGCCCGGCACGTCGAGGCCAGGGAGAGGATGGCGTTCGACGAAGATGGCAACTTCGTCGCGGTCGACATCGACTTTCTCCAGGACGTGGGTGCGTACCCGACGCCTCATCCGCTGAATCAGGCGGCCATCGGTATGTACTTCCCCGGCCCGTACCGGGTTCCGAAGGCCAGCTTCAACTTCAAGGCGGTGTTCTCCAACACCAGCGGTCTGGTGCCGTATCGAGGGCCATGGCAGTTTGAGACCCTCGGGCGCGAGATCCTGCTTGACATCGCCGCGCGAAAGATGGGCTTGGATCCTGTGGATCTTCGTCGCAAGAACCTGCTGCGCCGCGACGAGATGCCGTACGTCAATCCGAACGGTGTGCCGTACGACCACGTTGCGCCGGTCGAGACCTTCGAGCAGGCCGTGAAAATCCTTGACCACGAGGGCTTCCGAAAGGACCAGGCAGACGCGCTGGAGCAGGGCCGCTACATCGGACTCGGCTTCTCGGCCTACGTCGAGCCAACGGGCGCCGCGATGGGCAACTTCGGCACCGAGGGTGCAACCATCCGCATCGAGCCGACCGGCAAGATCAACGTCTACGTGAACGGTGGCTCGTGCGGCAACAGCATCGAGACCACTGTCGTCCAGCTGACGGCCGACACGCTCGGCGCCGACATCGACGACGTCGCAACGATTCAGGGCGATACCGCCGTGACACCGTACGGCGCCGGCACCCAGGGCAGCCGAAGCGCGCCGATGACGGCCGGAGCGGTCAACGAGGCGGGAACGATCCTTCGCAAGCAGATCGTCGCGATGGCCGCCCACCGTCTCGAGGTTGACGAAGCCGACATCGAGCTTGCCGACTCCCAGGCCAGCGTCCGCGACGACCCCGAGAAGAGCGTGAGCTTCGCCGATCTCGCTTATCGCTCGTACTACGAGCCTGCGCAGTTGCCGCCGGGAATGTCGGCGACACTGGAGGCCACCGCCCGCTTCACCTCACAGGCATTCATCCACTGGGCCAACGCGACGCATGCGTGCACGTGCGAGGTCGACGTCGAGACAGGGCAGGTCACGCTGACGCGCTACATCGTCAGCGAGGACGTCGGGCCGATGATCAATCCCACTGTGGTGGAAGGCCAGATCGCCGGTGGCACCGTACAGGGTATCGGCGGCGCACTGCTGGAGAACATGGTCTACGACGACGACGGAAACCCGCTGTCGTCAACGTTTGTCGACTATCTGCTGCCGACTGCCACCGACGTACCACCGATCGAGTACGGACACGTCGAGATTCCGGGGCCCGGTGTCGGCGGCTACAAGGGCTGTGGCGAGGGTGGCGCCATCGGGTCCACCCCCGCCGTCATCAACGCGATCAACGATGCGCTCGCTCCGCTCGGCGTGACACTCACGCGATTGCCGGCCAGCCCTGCCGCGATCGTCGAATTGATCGAACAGGCACGAAAGGACCACTAGCCGTGGAGCTGACCAACGAATTCCGGGTCGCCGTCCCCGCGGCCAAAACGTGGGAGTTCCTCACCGACGTCGAACGCGTGGCGCCCTGCCTACCCGGCGCCACCATGGTGTCCGTCGACGGCGACGAGTTCACCGGCGCGGTCAAGGTCAAGGTCGGCCCGATCACGGTGTCCTACAAGGGTGAAGCGGCGTTCGTCGAGAAGGACGCTGCGGCTCAGCGCATGGTGCTCAGGGCCAACGGCAAGGAGACACGTGGCAACGGCAACGCGGCCGCCGTCGTCACCGCACAGCTCAAGGACGAGGGTGACGCCACCAACGTGGTCATCACCACGGACCTGACCATCTCGGGCAAGGCGGCTCAGTTCGGCCGCGGGGTGCTCGCCGACGTCGCGGGCAACCTGATCGGACAGTTCGCCAAGGCCCTTGAGGCCGATATGCTCGGCGGCGCCCAGGCAGCGGCCCAAAACTTCAGCACGGCAAGCCAACCCACAGCGGCAGCCGCCGCCGACGCCGACGACTCCGTCGATCTCATCAAGGTTGTCGCGGCACCGATGGCCAAGCGCGCCGCGCCTGCGCTCGCCGCGCTTGCGGCCGGGGCCGCGATCGGCTTCCTGCTGGGCCGCAGGAAGCGAAAGGCGCAGATACATCCGGCGGCGCTGAAGGCCGACGACCTGCTGGCCGCCCTGTCGCGGCTCGTCCCATGAAGGCTGCCGCGTTCGCCTATCACCGCCCTGACACCGTGAAAGGGGCTGTCGACCTGCTCGCAGAGTACGGCGATGACGCGAAGATCCTCGCCGGCGGCCAGAGTCTGGTGCCCATGCTCGCCATGCGCCTCACACATTTCGACAACCTCGTCGACGTCTCGCGGATCAACGAGTTGGTCGGTATCGACCTATGCGACAACGAAGTCCGCATCGGGGCGGCCACCTCGCACGCGTTCGTGGGGATGGACGATGAGGTGGCCGACTCGGTGCCACTGTTGACGCTGGCGACTCCCTACATCGGCCACTTTCAGATCCGTACCCGCGGCACGCTCGGAGGCGCGATCGCCCACGCCGATCCGGCGGCGGAGTATGCCGCGGTGGCGCTGGCGCTCGACGCGCACATGGAAGTGGTGTCGCCGCGCGGCGCCCGGGATATCCCGGCGAGCGAGTTCTTCGCCGGGCTGTGGGAGAACTCGATGACAGCCGATGAAATCCTCACTGCCGTGCGGTTCCCGGTGTGGGGTGCGCGGTCGGGCTTCGCAGTTGAAGAGTTCGCGCGCAGGCACGGGGATTTCGCCATCGCAGGCGCCGCCGTCGCGGTCGAGTTGGACGACCAATCGCGTGTGAGACGTTGCGGCATAGGGCTTCTCGGCCTCGGGTCGACACCGCTGCGCGGCTCCCCCGCCGAGGAGACGGTCCTCGGCCGTCCCGTCGGCGATATCACCGCAGACGAGATAGGCCGGCTGGCGATCAGTTCACTCGACGAGATCCCGGCCGACCTGCAAGGATCTGCCGCCTATCGAGCCAAGGTCGGTGCCACGATGGTGGCCCGAGCCTGGAAGTCAGCGACCGCGGAGGCAAGCAATGCATGAGTGGCCGGTGAAGGTGTCCGTGAACGGACAGCCCACCGAAGCGACCGTGGAACCGCGGCTCACGCTGGCGGATTACCTCCGCGAAACGTGCGGCCTCAAAGGCACGCATCTGGGCTGCGAGCACGGTGCGTGCGGGGCGTGCACCGTGCTGGTCGATGGGCACGCGATGCGCTCCTGCCTGATGTTCGCCGTGCAGGCCGACGGTTCTGAGGTGACGACGGTCGAGGGCATCGCATCCGAAGACGGAGAGCTCTCCCCCGTGCAGGCCGCACTGCGCGAGTGTCATGGCCTGCAATGTGGGTTCTGCACGCCGGGGTTCGTCATGTCGATCACCGCGCTGCTGCGGGACAACCCGAGGCCCACCGATGAGGAGATCCGCGAAGGCCTGTCCGGGAACTTCTGCCGCTGCACCGGCTATCAGGGCATCGTCAACGCCGTGCAGCGAGCAGCGGAAATGCAGGCGTGATCCGCACGCCCCCTGGCGGGTGGCCGGCCTCGAACATCGTCGTGGAGAACTTCACGCCACCCACTTACCGCCAACGCCCGGCGGCACACAGGAAAACGCGGCATCGTGGACGTTATGAAGATTGGTTTCATCGGACTGGGAAACATGGGCGCAGGCATGGCCGCGAACCTGCTGAAGGCCGGCAACGAGGTGACGGCCTACAACCGGTCGCCGGACAAGGTCGCAGCGCTCGCCGAGCAGGGTGCGAAGCCGGCGAAGTCGGTCGCGGAGGCGTGCGACGGCGACATCGTCATCACGATGCTGGCCAACGACGCCGCCGTGGAAGCAGTTACGTTCGGCGATGACGGCGTCATCGCCTCGTTGCGCCCCGGCGCAACTCACGTCTCGTCGAGCACGATCAGCGTTGCGCTGTCGGAGCGGCTGACGGCCGCGCACGCCGAGGCCGGCCTTCAGTTTGTCGCGGCGCCGGTGTTCGGCCGACCCGAAGCGGCCGCGGCGGCAAAGCTTTTCGTTGTGGCGGCAGGCGCTGCCGCAACCCTGCAAGCGCTTTCGCCGGTGTTCGACGCGATCGGCCAGCGGATGTTCGCTGTGTCGGAGGAACCGAAGGCAGCCAACCTGGTCAAGCTGAGCGGCAACTTTCTGATCGCCTCGGTGATCGAATCGCTCGGAGAGGCGATGGCCTTGGTCGCCAAGGCGGGCGTCGACAAGAACGACTACCTTGAGATTCTCACGTCGACACTGTTCGGTGCGCCGGTGTACAAGACGTACGGCGGCCTCATCGCGCGAGAGGAGTTCGAGCCGGCCGGCTTCGCCGCCGAACTCGGCCACAAGGACGTCCGGCTCGTACTCGCAGCCGGCGAGACACTGCAGACCCCACTGCCGATCGCCAGCCTCTTGCGGGATCGCTTCCTGACACTGCTGGCCAACGGTGGCGGCAGCCTAGATTGGTCGGCGGTCGGCGCGCTGCCCGCGTGGGAGGCCGGCGGGCCGAGCCCGACCGCGCGGGATTAGAACGGCGGCGGCCCGTTTCGTTCGGCCGCTGCGGGTTTTCGGTTCGGCGTGCCGGGGTGCCCTACGGCCCTAGTGTCACTTCGTAAACGCATGGGAGATATGGATCTTCCAGCTGCCGTCCGGCTGACGTCGGAAGACGTCGACGCCGTCTTCGTGGATCGTCTCCAGAACCTTGCCCGAGGTATCTCTGACCGTCAGCGTCCAGAACAGTCGGACGGTGGCCAGATCGCCCTCAACGATGATCTCCTTGATGTCGGGTTCGTCGTAGCTGAAGGTCTTCGAGGGATCGCGGAATTGGTCACGCATCTGGTCGCAGAACGCATCTCGATTGCGATCGGGCGCACCAGGGTAGGCAAGCACTACATCGTCGGCGAACAACCCGCACACGGCATCGAGATTGCGTGCGTTGAAATCCCGCGGCCACTGAAGCAACGCCGCCTCGATGTCCGCCCGGTCGGAAGCCCCGCAACCTGCAAGCACACTGATGGCGGTGAGGCAGATAGCGATCAGTCGTAACACAGATCAGATTGTGTCAGCCCCATCGACGAAGCGCGCCGGACAACGACCCGCGATCGACTCGACCGCGCTATCGCCGAGATGGCCGTCGCCTCGGAATTCAACCCATGGTAGATCGGCTGCAGTGTGTACGCGGTATCTCGACCCTGACTGCATTTGGCCTTTCTGTCGAGATCGGTGGCTGCGCCAGCTGCTGATCCAGGCGGCCTGGCATCACCGCAAGCCCTACAGGCCGTCACAGCGACTTCGGCAGCGCTAGGAACTGCCACACCCGAGGTCCGAGCACATGGGCACGCCGCCAACCACCGTCTGCATGCTCGATGGGTTCGCTTCGATCAGTCGTTGCGGTCGCCGCTTCGTTGACCAGATAGGACGCGTCGCGGCGCCGAATGGCCGCCGCCGCTTCACCTTGCCCCTTGACAAACCGGCACCCCATATCAGAACGGCGGTGGTTTGTTGCACTGGGCGACGTGGTCGTCGTTGAGGCGGCGTTCGGCTTCGATGCTTCGTTGACGGTTGTATTCGCGGGTGTGCTTGCGGCGCGGCATCATCAGGCCACGGCTAGCGTCGACGCTTGGCGCATTCGCCGGTGCGCTGATGGGCGCGGTGGGCTTGCACAGGGATGGAAACAGCAGCCGGCTACCGGGATGGGTCGTGTAGATCTGCCCACTGGGCGCAGTCCAGATGATGGTGCCGTCGGGCAACTGTCGAGCCAACCAACCCCAAAACGTCTTGAGCAAGTGGTGTTTTCGACACAGGCACCCCAGATTCGACGCACAGGTCGGCCCCGCCGGATACGGGATCGTATGGTCCAAGTCGCAGCGATACCCCGGCTCATCACAGCCCGGGAACCGACACGTCACATCCCGACAGCGCACAAAATCGGCCAACTTCGGTGACGGCACGTAGTGCGATTCGGGCGGCGCATCCCCGGGATGGATGAGCGGCCGAATCGTCGCCTTACTGACAACCTTGGCGGCCAGCAGCGGCGCCGGCATGATCCCGCCACCGATCACCACCGCCGGGTTCGTCCGCGGCGGCCCGGTAAGCGGGTCGGGGGCCAACGCCTCAGCAATCGTCATCTCCCGCAACGGCTTAGACAGCCCCGGCCGCGCAGGTTCCTCGCCGTCGAGCTGCACCGGCGTGTCATCGGCCAAACTGCGCTCCTCGGCAATGACATGCACCACCGTTGCACCCGGCGCTGCACTGTCAGCCGCGGCGCACTGCGGGTCACCGCAGGCACACCCCAGCCGATCGGCGCCGGCCGCCACCGCACCGAGCGCATCGGCGCGACGCTGATCAATGGTGCGCGGATCGTTCTCACACACCCCGCGCGCCAGCTGCGCGACGCGCTGGTTCAACGCCGCGGCGTCATCGGCATACAGCGTGCCCTCGACATAGGCAAGCCCGCTGCCATCCCCCTTCGGTATCACGTCCAGGTGGCGGTCACGCGACCCGACCTCAGTGCGCCGCAACGCGGCCGGATCAAACCGATCCACCCAGCCGTCGATGGCCGCCTGGGCCCTGGCCACCGACAACCCACCCCAGCCGGCGGCCTCGGCAGCGATCGCGGCATCCACCCGGGCGCGGGCCTGGGCATCGTAGACCAGACGGGTGCGCGCCACGATGGCACATACCACGCGATACGAGACCACACCGGTGGCGAACACCTCAGCCATCCGGGGTAACCGCTCGCGCAGGGCCATCGCCACCATCAACTGATGCGACGCCACCCCCTGGGACACGTTCTGGGCCGCGGCCACCTCCGCAGCCACCGCATCCCAATTGTCGACGCACCACTGCTCACACTCGGCCGACCCATCAGCAGCCCACCGCGCCGCCATGATGTCGGCCGTCGCAGCCAACCGCCGCGCACACGCCGCGTTCTCCACCCGCGCCCACGCCCCCACCCCACCGACACCAGATGCGCCCGCGGCGACCGCCAACAGCGATTCGAACATACTTTCGACAGTATTCAGCCAAACCGCCGCCGCGCCAGGTCACAGCCCATGCCAGTGGACCAATTCGAGCCTGGGGATAACTCCGGTCAGCGATTGCGCCGCAGCCAGCGGCTCAGACGACCGCGGGATTCGGCGGGCGGCTCTGGCTTGCCAGCCGTCGCCGCCTCGGGTCGAACTTCTTCGAGGACCCCCGTCGTGGGTTCCTCCTCGGCGGCGGTGTCCGCTTCGTCGACTACCGCTTCCGCTTCCTTCGCCGCGTCTTCTTCGGAAGGTTCGGCTCCGGCTTCCTCTACCGCGGCTTCGGCGTCCTCGGTCTCCGGCTCATCGGGCTCTGCGTCATCGGACTCCGCCGCATCGGCTTCTTCCCCCGCCGCTGCGAACTCCTCGGCCTCTGCAATGTCGTCGGAAGGTGCCTCCGCCACGTCCTCGACGAGCGCCTCTGCTTCGGCTGCAGCTTCGGAGGATGGCTCTTCGTCCTTGGCGGCCACCTCATCGGCGACGGCCTCGGCCTCCTCGGCGGCCTCTACTTCCGCTTCATGAACCTCCCGCGCAGCCTCCAGCGCTTCGACCGCTTCCTCACCCTCGACGACGCCCAAACCGGCCTCTGGCTCGGCCGTTTCGGGCTCAGCTTGGTCCGCCTGCGCTTCGGCTTCAGGCTGGTCCTGGGCTTCCTCGGACTCTTCGTCAGCTAGGGTATCGGCTTCGGGCTCGTCCTCGGATTTCTCGGACTCTTCGTCAGCTACGGCTTCGGCTTCTTCGGACTCGCCCTCGGCTTCCTCGGTCTTTTCGTCTGCGTCTTCCTCGGCGGCCACCTCATCGGCGACGGCCTCGGCCTCCTCGGCGGCCTCTACTTCCGCTTCATGAACCTCCCGCGCAGCCTCCAGCGCCTCGACCGCTTCCTCACCCTCGACGACGCCCAAACCGGCCTCTGGCTCGGCCCCGTCCTCGGATTCGGCTACGGCTTCGGCCTCGGCA
>DASQCE010000595.1:0-8784 GCA_035634855.1 Mycobacterium sp. | reverse complement strand
CGGGTCGTTCGTGGTGGTGTCGACGAGCACCACCTTGATCCCGGCGGCGGCCGCCTGCTGAAGGGGCTGCTGCATGGCCTGGACGTCGGTCGGTGCGACCAGCAGCGCGTCCGGCCGGCTCGCGACGATCGAATCCAGGATGGGCTTCTGCAGCGTCGGATCGAACTTCTGCGGGCCCTGGGTGTTGACCGTGACGCCGAGCTTGGCAGCTTCCTCCTGCGCACCGCACTGCATGGTGATGTAGAACTGGTCGCCGATCACACCCTGCAGGAACTGGATGTTGTAGTTCTTGCTCGCCTTCTGCGGTGCGGTAACGGTGGTCGCCGCCGCCTCGGACGTCGTGGCCGTGGCCCCGTTCGACGTTTCGCCGGAGCCGCTCGACTGCGGCTTCGACGACGTGCAAGCAGCCATCGGCAGCACGAGCGCTACCGCCCCTACTGCACCCGCGACCAGCATTACGCGCTTACGGTTCACTGGCTTTCCTTTCATTTCGACCCTCTGCGTTTGAAGAGGCCTCGGGACCGCGCACCGCGCATGGCCG
This sequence comes from Mycobacterium sp., assembly GCA_035634855.1. Lineage (GTDB taxonomy): Bacteria > Actinomycetota > Actinomycetes > Mycobacteriales > Mycobacteriaceae > Mycobacterium. The sequence goes on along the minus strand of DASQCE010000595.1, from coordinate 8,243 downwards.
CGGCGCGCCGGGTTTGGTCGACGTAGACGGCGGCGATGAGCACCGAGCCGACCGCGACGCCCTGCCAGAAGGGCTGGACGCCGATGATGACGAAGCCGGATTGCAGCACGGCGGGGATGAACAGGCCGACGACCGTGCCGAAGATCGTGCCGAACCCGCCGAAGATCGACGTGCCGCCGATGACCACCGCCGCGATCACGTTGAGGTTGGTCAACGACTGTCCGGCGATCGTCGTGGTGCCGTACTGAGCGAGCGACAGCAGCGCGCCGAGTCCGGCCAGCGTTCCCGCCAGCGCGTACACGAGCACCAGATGCCGCGTCACTTTGACGCCGGTGCGACGGGCCGCCTCCTCGTTGCTGCCGATCGCATAGGTGTAGCGGCCGAATCTTGTCTTGTGCAGCAGGATCCCACCTAGAACGAGAACCACCAGCGCCACAAACGGCAGGCCGGGGATGCCCAAAATCTTTGTGTAGGCACTGAAGTCGGTCAGCTCGGTGGGGACCGAGCGGATGTCGATGCCGCCGGTGATCACCTGCGCCAGTCCCAGCGCAACCGACAGCGTACCGAGGGTCACGATCAGAGGGGGCACCTTGGCCACGGCGACCAGCATGCCGTTGACGACGCCCCACGCCATGCCACTGAGGATTGCCGCGACCAGCCCGATGGCGGCCACGCCAACTCCGTTGCCGCCCATCGCCTCCATCAACTTGGCTGCGACGACGGACGAGAACACCAAGACCGAACCCACGGAAAGATCAATGCCCGAGGTGATGATCACGAACGTCATCCCGACTCCGATCACCGCCCAGACCGCGACGTTCTGCGAGATCAGCGAGAAGTTGCCGGTGGACAGGAAACGGTCGCCTGCGATGAGGGTGAAGAACAGGCAGATGACGATCAGCACCCCAAGGATCCAGAACGCCTGAAGTCCGACAACACGTTTCAGCAGGGACTGGGTACCGCCGAATTCGTCTGCATCGCCATCGGCGACTGCCGGCTGGTTGGCTACGGTGCTCATGCGCGATCCGCCTCCGCTCCTCGCTCGATGCTCATGCCGCACCCTCTCTCGTGTCGAGGGCGCCGGTCATCGCGCCCACAAGCGTCTCCACGGTCGTACCGTGGCCCGGGTAGGTGGCGACACGCCTGCCGAGCCGCAGCACCTGGATGCGGTCGCACACCTCGAGCACATGCGGCATCGAGTGGCTGATGAACACCACCGCAATTCCCTTGTCGCGCACCCGCTTCACCGACTCGAGAACGTTCTTGGTCTGGATCACGCCCAGTGCCGCGGTCGGCTCGTCGAGGATGACTACCTTGTCCGCCCAGGCGATGGCCCTGGCGATGGCGATGGCCTGGCGCTGTCCGCCCGACATCGATCCGACGGGCGAATTCAGCGATCGAACCGTGGCCCCGAGCTCCTTGAAGGACGCGGCAGCCTGGCGGCGCATCTGTTTCTCGTCCATGAAGCCGAGGCGGCCGAGAACACCCTTGTGCGGGATTTCCCGGCCCAAGAAGACGTTCTGCACGGGATTGAGATGCGGAGCCAGTGCCAGGTCCTGGTACACCACCTCAATGCCAAGGTCGTTCGCCTGCCGCGGGGATGACAGGCGCACCGGCTTGCCCCCGAAGTAGATCTCGCCCTCGTCGAGTTCGAGGCTGCCCGACAGCGCCTTGATGAGCGTCGATTTGCCGGCACCGTTGTCGCCGATCAACCCGACGACCTCCCCTGGACCGATGTCGAAATCGGCGCGGTCCAGCGCGCGGACGTGGCCGAAGCTGCGCGAGACGGAGCGCGCCTCCAGCAGTGCGGTCATGCTGTGCCTTCCTGTTGCGTGGGTGTTGGCGGGCTCTGCGGTGGCCAGGTGGTGCCCGGTCGGCAGACGAGCAGCCGGACGTCACCATCGATGTGCCAATCGCCGCATGCCGCGGGGACGACGAGGGTCTGGCCGCGTTCGAGGTCGACGGGCCGGCTGTGCACCGCCGTCAGTGCGCCGGCTCCCGACAGCACCACGGCGACGGCGAAGCCGGCGGGCACGTCGACGCCCGGCGTCAGAAATCCCATTCGGAAGAAGGGCGCTGCCTCCTCAGGCAGCACCTCCACCAGACCGCTGACGTGGGCGCCGATGTGCCGCGTCAGCGCGGAGACATCCGTGACCGCAGCCGTCTGGACCGCCGACAGTGCCACGTCCCGGGGGAGGCCGAGGAAAATTTCGTCGTCGGAGGCCGTGGTGTTAGTGCGCTCCAACAGAATCGACTGGTCGGTGGGCTCCTGAGCCTCGACCAGCAGCACCCCGGCCCCGATCGCATGCGGGGTGCCGCCGGGGACGAGAACGCCGTCGCCCGGCCGCACCGGGATTCGGTGCATGAGTGCGAGCATCGCATCGGCGTCCTGTGCCTCTACCAGCTCCGCGAGACGCTGTTGGTCGACCCGTTCGCGCCAGCCGACCCACACCGCAGCCCCGTCGTCGGCTTCCAGGACGTACCACGCCTCGGTCTTTCCATAGGCACATCCCAGGTGCCGCGAGGCGTACTCCCGGGTGGGATGCACGTGCACAGGCAGGCGCTGGCCGGCATCCAGTAGCTTCACCAGCACACCGGTGTCACCCGGCGCTCCGTCGTCGCGGCCGAGCCAGGCGCTGGGGTCCGCGCGAACCGCATCACCCAGCAGTGTGCCGTCCGCCAGCCGAGCGGGGCCGAGGTTCGGCTCACCGAAGCGGGCGACCGTGGAACCCACCCACTCCTCCGGGGACCGCTCACCAACCGGCGGCAGGCCGCGCCAGGCCGCCAGCGCCGGCCCCCCGGCGTACCAGTGCGGTACGACGTTGGCAGGCAGGAGTTGTGGTTGCACGGTCGTCCGGCCCCTCCTCTTTTGCGGCGCGGCTGTTACCTGGGTCACGCTGCTGTGTGCCGGACAGTACGCCACATTCGGTGCTATGTCACCGGTGTCAGAGAATCTGCCCCATCCGGTCTGACATCGGTGACATACTGACCGCTGACCGAGCGAGAAAGGATGCTCGATGCCGACCATGCGCGACGTTGCCCACCGCGCGGGGGTGAGCGCCAAGACGGTCTCGCGCGTGGTCAACAACGACCGCTACGTGTCCGCCGACGTCCGCGGTCGGGTGGAGCGGGCGATCGACGAGCTGCAGTACGTGCCCAACATGCTCGCCGTCACCTTCCGGACCGGCCGCGATGCCGCGATCGGCATTGCGGTTCCGGGCGTGGCGGACCCCTTCTTTGCCAGCATCATCGGCGCAGTCGAGCGCGAGGCCAGCCGGCGAGGCGTCGCGGTCATCGTGACCAGCGTCGGCTGGGAGCCGTCGCACGAACAGCAGTCCATCGAAGCCGTACTGAAGCGTCAGGTGGCGGGCATGATCATCTGCCCCGTCGGCCGCGACATGTCCTACCTGAGGCCGTGGCAGAAGCGCACACCGCTGGTGTTCGCCGACCGGGAGCCGGCAGGATTGACCGCCGATGCCGTGCTGCAGGACGACGTCGGTGGCGGGAGCGAGGCAACCCGGCACCTGATTTCGCACGGGCACCGCAGCATCGCGTTCATGGGCGACGACGCGGTGACCGGGCTGCTGCGACTGAAGGGCTGGCAGGAGGCGCTGGACGAGGCGGGACTGCCGCGCCGCGACGACCTGGTGCACGTGGGCGCAGTCGACACCCCGACTTTGACAGCTGAGCTGCGGCGCATGCTCGCTGCGCCCGATCCGCCTAGCGCGGTGTTCTCCTCGAACGCGCGCTGCACCATTGCTCTTGTGGCATCGCTGCAGGCGTTGCGGCGCAAGGACATTGGGTTGGTAGGCTTCGGCGACTTCCCCACGGCGGCCGCGCTGAAGCCTGCAGTGACCGTGATCCACCAGGACGGTGACGAAATGGGTCGGTTTGCCGTCGACCGGCTTTTCACGCGGCTGGACCAACCCGCTCGGCGGCTACGTAGGCGTACCGTCCTGCCCGTTTCGCTGGTCACGCGAACGTCGTGCGCGATGCCCGGCGAGAGGGTACGCGCCGGACACCACCGCATGGTCACTGGCGTCGGCGCGTGAGCGTTCTTCCGGCAGTGCTCCTGTCGGGCCCGCCGGCATCCGGCAAGACCAACCTGTCGCACCTCGTGGCGCGCCAATTGCATGCGGCGGTGATCGACCAGGATGTCGCGACCGGTCCACTGGTGCGCGTCGTGCAACAGCTGGCGGGGGTCGACGATCTTGATGACGAGCGGCTGGCCGGGCTGACCAGAGAGCCGCGCTACCGGGTGGTCCTCGACCTCGCCGTCGACAACCTCGCCTCGGGCATGCCGGTGGTGTTGGTCGCCCCGTTCACTGCTGAGCGCGCCGACCCAACTGCCTGGGGCGCCGCTCACGGCCGGCTGGTGGCGGCGGGCGGCAGACCGCTGCTGGTCTGGCTGCGCCTCGAGCCCACCGAAGTGCTGCGGCGACTGCGCGAGCGCGGCGCCACCCGGGACGCGGCCAAGCTCGGCGATGAGTCCGCCTACCTCGCACGATTGGCCGTGACAGCGTGCCAGCCGCCCGTCGTGTCCCATCTCGCCCTCGATGCCAACCTGCCGCTGGATGCGCTTGCGGGCGCCGTGCTCAAGGCAGTTTCGGCATAGTCATTGCCATCGATGGCATAACTCTGACAAGCTTGTGCCATCGATGGCATACGCAAGGAGTCGTGGGTGGCCAAGAGCATCTTGCGCGACGTCGCCGCGGTCGCGGGGGTGAGCCTGCGCACCGCGTCGCGAGTGCTGAACGACGACCCGCGGGTCGCGATCGACACCCGTGCCCGGGTAAAGCAGGCAATGCGCGACCTGAAGTTCACGCCCGACTCGATGGCACGTTCCCTGCGCGCAGGGACGGACACCGCCGTGGGCATGGTCGTCGAGTCGGTGGCCGACCCGTTCTTCTCCGCGATGGTGGCCGCCGTTGAACAGGCCCACTCAACCAACGGCAAGTCGGTGCTCGTCGCCTCGACACACGGGGATGACGCCCGCGAGCGCGACGTCGTCGCTCAGATGCTCTCGCGTCGGGTGTCCGGCATGCTGTTGGCGCCCACCACGGGTGACCACGCCTGGCTACACACCAACACGCCGCTGGTGCTGGTCGACCGCGCCGCCCCCGGCCTCGAGGCCGACGTAGTCTGCATCGACGACGCAGCCGCCGCGGCGGATGCGGTCCACCACCTCGTCGCCCACGGCCACCGGCGGATTGCCTACATCAGTGACCATCCACTCGTGCCGACATCGCGAGCCCGGCTGGCGGGGTACCGGCGCGCCATGGCCGCCCACGGGCTCACGGCCGACCCGCGGTTCACACGCGCCGAGTGCCCGGACGCAACATCGGCGGCGGCAGCCACACGCGAGCTGCTGGCGGGCAACGACTCCGATCCCCCGACGGCGCTTCTGAGCGCGGCCACCCGATGCTCGCTTGGCGTGGTTCCCACCCTGCACGCCATCGGCCGAACGGATATCGCGTTGGTCTGCTTCGGCGACTTCGCCATGGCCGACCTGCTGCAACCTAGCGTCACGGTCGTCGACCACTCGGCCGAGGCCGTTGGCGCGGCAGCCGCGACCCGGCTGGCCGAGCGAATCGCCCATCCCGACCTGCCCGCTTCGATCATCCACGTCCCGGTGCGACTGATCCCCCGCGGCTCGGGAGAGTTGCGACCGTGACCGCACACGAGCCGCGAGAGGCAGTTGTCGGCATCGACATCGGGACCACGATGTCGAAGGCGTTGTTGCGCACGCCATCCGGTGAGCAACTGGCACTCGTCGAAGCCCGCACACCGTGGACGACGACGCAGGAGGGCGGCACGGAGACCAGTGCCGAGTGTTTCGTCGAGCTCGCCGTCGACTTGCTGCGGCGCGGTTACCAGCGAGCCTCGGCCGGTACGCCGCTGCAGGTGTCGGCAGTCGCCGTCGCGGGGCTGGCCGAGAGCGGGGTGCTGCTCGACGGCTCGGGCCTGCCGCTGACTCCCGTGGTCGCGTGGTTCGACCGCCGCGGGACACGGCAGATCGACTCAATCTCACTGCACAACAACAGCTTCGGACCCGAATTCGTCCGCCGCACCGGCCTGCCCTGGGACTGCCAGTCCAGCGTCGCGAAGCTGTTGTGGTTCGTCGACGGCGGCCTGCAGCTCGCGCCCGCTCACCGGTGGCTGAGCGTGCCCGAGTACGTGGTGTATCGGCTTGGCGGCGAGCTAGTGCACGAACCCTCCTTGGCATCCCGCACCGGTCTGCTCGACCAGGCAACAGGGACAACGTGGGCCGACGGCGCAGCCGAGCTCGGCCTGCCATCCACGCTGCTGCCGGCGCGCCAACCGTACGGCGAAAGCATCGGGCGGCTGCGGCAAACCGGATTGCCTGACGGGCTGCAGGGCGCGGCGCTCCTGGTCGGCGGCCACGACCATCCCGTGGCGGCCATCGGTGTCGGCGCGACCCAACCCGACGAATTGCTCAACTCGACCGGAACGGCCGACGTCGTCGTGCGATCACTGCCCGCGGTACTCACCGACGAGCAGCGGGAACGCCTTGTCGGCCGCGGTATCTCGGTCGGCATGCATGTGCTGCCCGACGCAAGCGCACTCATCGCCGGGGTCCGCGGCGGCCTCTTACTGCGACGGGTGCTCGGGCTGCTCGGCGTGACCACGGCGGCGCAGAGAGAGGTGCTCGACCGCGCAGCACTCGCCGTCGGAAACCTGCCGGCCGGCCTCGACATCTCCGGCGCCGGGCCGACCGGTGATGACGTGATCCTGCACGTGCGCGACGATGCCGACCCCGCAACCGTCTGGGCCGCCGCCACGCGCTACACCGCGCGCGAAACCCGGGTCCTGCTCGATCTGATCGAATCAGTCGTCGGGCCGCACACGCGCGCCGTCGCGAGCGGCGGCTGGACCCGGATGGCCAGCGTGCGGACAGCGAAGTCCGCCGTGATCGACCACCTGACATTTTCCGAAGTGCCCGAGCCGGTCGTAGCCGGCGCCGCGCTGCTGGCACACCGGGCCGCCATTTCAAGCCCCGTCCAAAAGGAGAAAGCATGTCCACCCCGTCCACCGCACGGATGACCACCGAACCAGAGCGCACACTCGCCGACATCGCTACGCGCGACGGCGTGTTCTCCATCATTGCGATGGATCAACGAAACACGTTGCGGCGCATGTTCAGTGCCGTCGGTATCGTCGCCACCGACGACGACCTGATCACGGCGAAGACCGACGTGGCACGCGCTCTCACCCCGCTGGCGAGCGGCATCCTGTTCGACCCTACTTACGGCGTCCCCGCGGTCACGGGCACAGGCGCGCTCGCCGATACGTGCGGCCTGCTGGTCGCCTCCGAGCCCGCCGAACGCGGCAAGCTGGGCGCGGAGCCGATCACGCACCGCGACCCCGACCTGGACTCGAGGTGGGTGTTATCGCAGGGCGGCGACGCCAATAAATTCTTCGCCCAGCTGCGGGCCGATCGTCCGGCACCGGCGGGCGGCGAACCGGACCTCGTCGCACAGTGCCTGCAGGCGGTGCGTGATGTCGTCGCCGACTGCAGGGAGTTCGGCATCCCTTCGGTGATCGAGAACCTCGTGTACCCCTTCGAGGGCGAGGACCTCTCCGGCAGGCGCCGTGAAGACGCGATCATCGAGGCGGCGCGCGCACTCAACGAAATCGACTGTGACCTACTGAAATTGGAGTATCCCGGCTCGCCCGAAGGCTGTCACAGGCTCGCCGAGGTGCTCGACCGGCCCTGGGCCGTGCTGTCGGCAGGCGTCCAATTCGACGACTTCACGAAGGTGCTACAGATCGCCTTCGATGAGGGCGGCGCCTCCGGCTTCATCGCCGGGCGCTCCGTGTGGCGGGAAGCGCTGTCGCTCACCGGTAACGAGCGTCAACGGTTCCTGACCGACGTTGCCCGCCCGCGCCTGGAACGCCTCGTTGCCGTTGCCACCGAGCGCGCCCGCCCGTATACGCAGCTCGCCGGATAGCGAAACGTCGAGGGTGAGCTTCAGCTCTCAAGTGTGGTGAGGATCGCCGGCCGTTGCCGCGGCCCGTTCTCCAGTAACTCGACGATTGCACCGACATCAAGGTGGGCGGTCAGCAGGTCAGCCATCAGGTCGAGTTGCGCGTCGCGCCGCGCCGGGACGTCAGTGTCGTCGGCGACGACGAACCCCGGCGGGCCCGTTTCGGTGAGCCATCGTCGCCGAAGTTCGTTGTTGTCCAACACGCCGTGCCAGTGCGTACCGTAAACCGTGCCA
>DASQCE010000594.1:0-2147 GCA_035634855.1 Mycobacterium sp. | reverse complement strand
CGTCGGCGATCATCAGCACGTTGCGCTGGGTGCACAGCGTGCGCACCCGCGGCAGATAATCGTCGGGCGGCACGATGCTGCCAGCCTCCCCCTGGATGGGCTCGATCAGCACCGCGACGGTGTCGTCGTCGATGGCGGCGGCCAACGCGTCGGCATCGCCGAACGGCACCGCCCGGAAGCCGGGCGTGTAGGGACCGAAGCCGCGGCGGGCGGTCTCATCGTCGGAGAAGCTGATGATCGTAGTGGTGCGGCCGTGGAAGTTGTTGTGCGCCACCACGATATTGCCTGTGCCGGCGGGGACACCCTTGATATCGGTGCCCCACTTGCGGGCCACCTTGATGCCGCTCTCGACAGCCTCGGCGCCGCTGTTCATCGGCAGCACCATATCCTTGCCGCACAGCTCCGCCAGCGCCTCGCAGAACGGTCCCAGCCGGTCGGAGTGGAAGGCGCGGCTGACCAGGGTCACAGCGTCGAGCTGCGCGTGCGCGGTTGCGACGATCTCCGGGTTCCGGTGCCCGAAATTGACCGCCGAGTAGGCGGCCAGGCAATCCAGATAGCGACGGCCCTCCACGTCGGTGATCCACGCGCCTTCGGCGCTGGCCGCCACCACGGACAACGGCGAGTAGTTGTGGGCGACATAGCGGCCGTCGAGTGCGATCGCGGCGTCGGTAGCAGTCACAGACTCCAGGATTGTCACGGATGTACCTCCAGCGTGCAGCATTTGACGGATCCGCCGCCCTTGAGAAGTTCGGACATGTCGACACCGATGGGCCGGAATCCGGCCGCGCGCAGTTGCTCGGCGAAGCGGGTGGCGGCTGCGGGCATGACCACGTTCAGGCCGTCGGACACCACGTTTAGGCCGAGCACATTCGCGTCGGCGTCGGCGACCTCGATCGCGTCGGGGAACAGCTCGAGCAGCTTCGTACGTGCTTCGTCGCTGAACGCCTGCGGGTGGTACGCGATCGTGGTGTCGTCCAGCACCGCCAGCGCGGTGTCGAGGTGGTAGAACCGCGGGTCGACCAACTCGAGGCTGACCACCGGCATCTGGACGTGCGCGGCGATCTCGGCGTGGGCCTGGCGTTCAGTGCGGAAGCCATAGCCGGCCAATACGATTGAGCCAACGACGAGCAGGTCGCCCTGGCCCTCGTTGACGTGGCGGGTCTCGGCAGGGTCGAAGCCGTGGCGCGTCATCCATTCGGCGTAGGCGGCGGATTCGCCCTCGCGCTGCGGGTAGGCGAACCGTGCGACGACGGCCTTGCCGTTTACCAGCAGGCCCCCGTTGGCGGCGTACACCATGTCAGGCAGGCCGGCGACGGGCTCGACCAACTCCACGGTGTGTCCCAGTTCCTTATATGTCTGTCGCAGGATCTCCCATTGATTCATCGCGACGTGGGTGTCGACGGCCGTCGAGGTGTCCATCCACGGGTTGATGGCGTACTCGACGGCGAAGAAGGTCGGGGCAGTCATGGCGTAGTGGCGGATACGTGATGCGCGCTCCGGTGCTTTGTCGGCGCCGTGGCGCATCCGTATAGGGGCGACATCGGATACCGGGGCCGCGAGGGCGGCGACATCAGAGATCGTCATGAATTAGACGGTATAAGGGATTCAATTTGCAATCAATCGCCACTCATTGCGTATATACACATGATCTGTTGCGTCAGAGATACGATATCGGTGGATTATTGCGTAGGAGTGATCATGGACCGTCTGGACGAGACCGACGAGCGCATTCTCGCCGAACTCGCCGAGCACGCCAGGGCGACATTCGCCGAGATCGGGCAGCGGGTCAACCTGTCGGCTCCGGCCGTCAAGCGGCGCGTCGACCGCATGCTCGACAACGGCGTCATCCGCGGCTTCACCACCGTCGTCGACCGCAACGCGCTCGGCTGGACCACCGAGGCGTACGTGCAGGTGTTCTGCCACGGCACCATCGCCCCGGCAGAGCTGCGGGCGGCGTGGGTGGACATCCCCGAAGTGGTCAGCGCCGCGACCGTGACGGGCACGTCGGACGCGATCCTGCATGTGCTGGCCCGCGATATGCGCCATCTCGAGGAGGCACTGGAACGCATCCGTTCCAGTGCCGATATCGAGCGCAGTGAGAGCATCGTGGTGCTGTCGAACATCATCGAGCGCCGGCCGTGAGGCTG
>DASQCE010000593.1:0-2725 GCA_035634855.1 Mycobacterium sp. | reverse complement strand
ACCGCGACCGATGCGTCGATGTTCCCGTCACGGGCGAGGCCCTCGAGGACCCCGACGACGACCGACTCCGCGTCGGTGTTGAAGTACCGGCGCGCCGCTGGGCGGGTGTCGGAGAACCCGAAGCCGTCGGTGCCCAGGGTGATGTAGGTGCCGGGCACCCACGGCCTGATCTGCTCGGGCACCGCTCGCATCCAGTCGGACACCGCGACCACCGGCCCGACGGCGTCGGCCAGCGCCTTGGTGACGAACGATGTGCCCGCAGGCCGCTCGGGATGGCGCAGCCGTTCCCTCTCTATTTCCACGCCGTCGCGGTTGAGCTCGCCCCAGCTCGTCACCGACCAGACGTCGGCTGCGACGTCCCACTCCTCGGCCAGCAGGTCGGCCGCGCGCAGCGCTTCGGGCATAGCCACGCCCGATGCCAGGATCTGCGCGACGTGTGTGCGCTTCTCCGGCGCCTTGCGGTAGCGGTAGATGCCGCGCAGCAGCGCCTCCACGTCGAGCCCCTCGGGTTCGGCGGGCTGCACGTACGGCTCGTTGTAGATCGTCATGTAGAAGTAGACGTTCTCCGGGTTCTCGCCGTACATCCGGTGCAGGCCGCTCTCGATAATGTAGGCGATCTCATAGGCGAACGCCGGGTCGTAGGCGACGACGGCCGGGTTGGTCGACGCCAGCAGCAGCGAATGCCCGTCGGCGTGCTGAAGGCCTTCGCCGGTCAGCGTGGTGCGGCCGGCGGTGGCGCCCAGCACGAAGCCACGCGCCATCTGATCTGCCGCGGCCCAGAACCCGTCACCGGTGCGCTGGAACCCGAACATCCAATAGAAGATGTAGAGCGGGATCATCGGCTCGTTGTGCGTGGAATACGACGTGCCCACCGCGGTGAACGATGACGTCGACCCTGCTTCATTGATCCCTTCGTGCAGGATCTGGCCGACTTCACTTTCCTTGTACGCCAACATCAGTTCCGCATCGACAGCGGTGTAGAGCTGCCCGTTGCGGTTGTAGATCTTCAGGCTCGGGAACCAGGAGTCCATGCCGAACGTGCGGGCCTCGTCCGGGATGATGGGCACGATGCGCGGTCCAACCTCCTTGTCCCGCAACAGTTCCTTGAACGTGCGCACGGTCGCCATGGTGGTGGCGACCTCTTGGGTGCCCGAGCCCTTCTTGAGCGCCTTGTAGGTGTCTCGACCGGGCAGCGTCAGCACCTTGGACTTGGTACGCCGCTCCGGCAGGAACCCGCCCAGTGCCCGTCTGCGCTCGAGCAGATAGCGGATCTCGGGGGCCTCCGGACCGGGGTGGTAGTACGGCGGCAGGTAGGGGTTCTTCTCGAGTTCCTCGTCACTGATCGGAATGCGGATGGCATCGCGGAACTGCTTGAGGTCTTCCAGCGCAAGCTTTTTCATCTGGTGGGTGGCGTTGCGTCCCTGGAAATGGGCGCCCAGCGAGTAGCCCTTGATCGTCTTGGCCAGCACCACCGTCGGCTGGCCCTTGTGCTCGGTGGCGGCGCGGTAGGCGGCGTACACCTTGCGGTAGTCGTGGCCGCCGCGCTTGAGGTTCCAGATCTCGGTGTCCGACATCTTTTCGACCAATTGCTTGGTGCGCGGGTCGCGGCCGAAGAAGTGGTCGCGAACGTAGGCGCCGTCGTTGGCCTTGTAGGTCTGGTAGTCACCGTCGGGGGTGGTGTTCATCAGGTTCACCAGCGCGCCGTCGCGGTCGGCATGCAGCAGCGCATCCCATTCGCGGCCCCACACCACCTTGATGACGTTCCAGCCCGCGCCCCGGAAGAACGACTCCAGCTCCTGGATGATCTTGCCGTTGCCCCGTACCGGACCGTCGAGGCGCTGCAGGTTGCAGTTGATCACGAAGGTCAGGTTGTCCAGCGCCTCGTTGGCGGCCACCTGGATCAGCCCGCGGCTCTCCGGTTCGTCCATCTCGCCGTCGCCGAGGAACGCCCACACGTGCTGGTCGGAGGTGTCCGTGATGCCGCGGTCGTGCATGTAGTGGTTGAACCGGGCCTGGAAGATCGCATTCATCGGGCCGAGGCCCATCGACACCGTCGGGAACTCCCAGAAGTCGGGCATCAGCCGCGGGTGCGGGTAGGACGGCAGTCCGCCGCCAGGATGGCTGTGCTCCTGACGGAAACCATCCAGTTGGTCGGCAGTTAGCCGACCCTCGAGAAACGCGCGCGCGTAGACGCCCGGCGAGGCGTGCCCCTGGATGAAGATCTGATCGCCACCGCCCGGATGCGCTTTGCCCCGGAAGAAGTGGTTGAACCCGACCTCGTACAGCGCCGCCGACGATGCGTAGGTCGAAATATGGCCTCCCACACCAACTCCCGGGCGCTGCGCCCGGTGCACCATGATCGCGGCGTTCCATCGGATCCACGCCCGATAGCGCCGCTCGACATCCTCATCGCCGGGGAACCACGGCTCGAGTTCGGTCGGGATGGTGTTCACGTAGTCGGTCGACGTCAGCGCGGGGATGGCCACCCGCTGTTCGCCGGAACGTTCCAGCAACCGCAACATCAGGTAGCGCGCCCGCGCAGGCCCTGACCGCTCCAGCAACTCGTCGAACGACTCCAGCCATTCGGAGGTCTCTTCCGGATCGATATCGGGCAGATACGACGCGACGCCGTCACGAATCACCCGAACCCGATCGGGTTCGGCTGTGGTGCTGGAGTTTTGGGCCAGGTCCTGGCGCACGAACTCGGTGGTCAACTTCCGCTCCT
>DASQCE010000592.1:0-2108 GCA_035634855.1 Mycobacterium sp. | reverse complement strand
ATTCGGTGCTCTTCCTGCGGATTTGGTTGTTCCACAGGGCGCAACGTTCACGCCGAAGTAACCGGCGGCTCCGGTTCGGTGATGATGTGGTTGACCTCACGACCCCGCGCACCTACTGCGTCGGGTTTGCTGTCGGGGTATCCTGTTGTAGTGCCCCAGTCGGGCGATTCAGTTACACGGCGTCGATATCGAGTTCAACGGTCTAATAGACGATTGGGTTCACCACCTTTGGCGGCACTTTTTTCGATGCTTGGCCCATTGCAGGACCGAGCATTTCCTCCAGAACGTCCTTCACCGTCTGATGGGTCCGGAACGTGCGGCGCACGCCTACACCGCGCGATTCGGGCCCAGGAAGTCGTTGAGCTCGGCGTATGCCCGGACGTTCACGTAGCCGGCCATTCCCCATGGTCTGGGCGGCCGAGCCGGTTGATCGAGGATCCCTGGCCACTGGCAAGCTACGTGGCCTGGCGCGCCGCGCCGGTCAGTCGCGGGTGTCGCGCACTGCGAGGACGGGCCAACGGTCAGGCACGCCCTTGAGTTCGTGACTGCCGCGGTCGTCGAACCCGATCCGGGACCCCAGCACCAGCGGTGGGATCGCCCCCGACACAAGTACCTCGCTAGGGCCCGCGATCGCCATAATGCGCGCAGCGATGTGCACCGCGATGCCATGAATGTCGCCGTCGGCCATCTCCACCTCGCCGGTGTGCAGTCCCGCACGAATGGTGAGGCCGAGGTCTTCCACCGCGTCGCGAATCGCGCACGCACAGTTGATCGCTCGCGCCGGGCCGTCGAACGTCGCTAGCGCACCGTCGCCGGTGAACTTTACGACGACACCACGCGCGCCGGCCACATACCGCTCGACTAGGCGGTTGTGCGCAGCGAGGGCCGTCGTCCACGCTTCGTCGCCCAGCTGCGCGGCGCGTTGCGTCGATCCGACGATGTCGGTGAACAGCACGGTCGATAGCACGCGGTTCGACGGTGCAGCCCAGCGTCCGCCGGTGAGAAACGATTCGATCTCGTCGAGCACGCGGTCGGCGTCGCCGGCGAACCAGATGTTGTCATCGCCTTCAAGCTCCACCAGTCGCGCGTGCGGGATGCGCTCGGCGAGTTCGCGTGTGTGCTCGCCACGCACGTGGCGGTCACCACGCCGGTGCAACACCAATGTCGGCGCCTGGATGCTCTCGAGCGCGGGGCGTACATCGCTGTGCAGGTACAGGTCGAGCACCGCCCTGAAATACCCGGGACCGCCGGACAGGCGCTCACCGCGCGCCCACCAGCGCCGCTTCGCGACGTCACCCGCCCAGCTCGGCGCCAGCTTGTCGATGACCCCACCATTGCCGACGGTCCGCTCGAAGCCGTCGAGATATTTCGTGAGTGTCGACTCGGGCATCCCGAAGGGCTGATCGGGGGCACGTTCGTAGCGCGCGAACGGGTCGAAGAGCACCAGCGAGCGCACTCGGTGTGGATGGCTCGCGGTCAGCAACATGACAGGAAGCGCCGACTCCGACGTCGCGAAGACCGACACGCACTCGCTCCCCACCGCGTCGAGCACCGCGACGAGCCCGTCGGTCCAGGCCTGCATCGCGGGACGGTCGTGAATCGGCACCGCGTCGGAGCTCCCGGTGCCGAGCAGGTCGGTCAAGATCAGGCGGCTAAACGACGCCAGCCGGCGAAGATGGCCGGCGACGGTGGGCTCATCCCACAGCAGGTCGATCGGGAAGGTCGCGGTCGGCACGAAGAGCAGATCGGGCCCGTCACCGACGACCTGGTACGCGAGGTGATGGGAGTCGCCATCCTTCGCGTATAACGTCTCCGGAGTGCCCGCCATGCGGTGAGCATTGCACGGCGGCGGCTCACACCAAGGCCACAAGCCTGAAATTCTACGCCCAGCCTCTGAGGGCGCGGGGACCACCGTCGCTGCCGAGCGCGGCAACCAACCCCCCAGCAAAGCTGTCGATATTCTGAAAGACACGCTATGCCAATGTATTTAGGATGGTTTGCACTGCTAAGAAGGTTCACTCACAAGTAGGTCACCTTTTGTGCCACGCTCAAGCCAAGGCACACCAAACCAACGGCGAAGGCGGCGACACATGACTGCTCCAACCATG
>DASQCE010000591.1:0-8442 GCA_035634855.1 Mycobacterium sp. | reverse complement strand
TGTCCCCGTGATCGTCAGCACCGTCAACGTCAACGGTATCCGCGCCGCCATCAAGCAGCGGTCGTCGGAGAATTTGGGGCTGCTGCCGTGGCTCGCCCAGACGAGGGCCGATGTGGTGTGCCTGCAGGAGACGCGGGCCGACGACGAGCAGCTAGCAGGCGCGCTGCGCCCCGCGCTGTCCGATCGTCCCCCTCGCAAGCTGGGGGGGTACCCCCTGGTATCTGGCGTCGGCGGGCGGGGATCTCAAGGGCCGCAATGGTGTTGCGGTGCTGAGCCGGCATCCGATCAAGTCGGTGCGCGATCTGGACGGTGCCGATGTGGGGGCACCCCCAACTTCGCGAGGAGGATTCGCGCTCCACGGCCGCTATGTGGAGGTCGACATCGACGGGCTGACCGTCGCGAGCGTCTACATCCAGACAGGCGAGGCAGGCACCGACCGTCAGCTCGAGAAGGAGCGGTTCATGTCGGCGCTCGCGCACCGGATGGCCACGTTGACCGACCGCGACGCGGTTGTGTGTGGCGATTGGAACATCGCGCACACCGAGAACGACATCAAGAACTGGCGCGGCAACGTCAAGAAGTCCGGATTTCTGCCCAGCGAGCGGCAGTGGCTCACCGAACTAATGGCAACGGGCTGGGTCGACGTCGTCCGGAAGCTCCACCCCGACGTGGCAGGTCCGTACTCGTGGTGGTCGTGGCGGGGCCGGGCGTTCGACAACGACGCAGGTTGGCGCATCGACTACCAGTTGGCGACACCCGCGCTGGCAGGGCGTGCGCGCGCCGCGCGGGTCGAGCGGGCCGCGGCGTATGCCTTGCGCTGGTCCGACCACGCTCCGGTGACCGTCGAATATCGGTGAGTGGGAGATTGAGTGAATCGACTCGCAGGAACCGGGCACACCGCAATAGCCTCGGTTAGGGTCTGTACGTCCTGGTGTGTCGTGGGAGGAGCACTTCCAATGAGCGTCCCCAGCATTGCCCCTCGACGACATCGCGTCGTCATCATCGGTTCCGGCTTCGGCGGACTGTTCGCCGCGAAGCACCTCAAACGTGCTGACGTCGACGTCACGCTCATCGCCAAAACGACCCATCATCTGTTCCAGCCGCTGCTCTATCAGGTCGCGACGGGCATCCTGTCGGTGGGCGAGATCGCGCCGGCAACGCGAATGATCTTGCGCAAGCAGAAGAATGCAGAGGTGTTGCTCGGCGATGTCGTCGGGATCGATCTGAAGAACAAGACCGTCACCTCGAAGCTGCTCGACTGGGAGCGCGTAACTCCGTTCGACAGTCTCATCGTCGCCGCGGGCGCCCAGCAGTCCTATTTCGGGAACGACCATTTCGAGGCCTTTGCGCCCGGGATGAAAACCGTCGACGATGCCCTTGAACTGCGCGGCCGGATCCTCGGTGCGTTCGAGGCGGCCGAGGTGACGACGTCGCAGGCCGAACGCCAGCGCCGACTGACCTTCGTCGTGGTGGGCGCCGGACCAACGGGCGTCGAAGTCGTGGGACAAATCGCCGAGCTTGCACACCGGACTCTGGAGGGGGCGTTCCGAACGATCGACCCGAGTGAGGCCCGGGTGATCCTGATCGAGGCCGCACCCGCGGTGTTGCCGCCGATGGGACCCAAATTGGGACTCAAGGCGCAGCGTCGGCTGGAGAAAATGGGCGTTGAGGTGCGGCTCAACACCATGGTGACGAACGTCGACTACATGGGCCTGACGGTCAAGGAAAAGGACGGCACCGAACATCGGATCGACTGCGCATGCAAGGTCTGGTCGGCCGGCGTCCAGGCGAGCCCCCTCGGACGGATCCTCGCCGAACAATCCGACGGGACCGAATGTGATCGCGCCGGCCGCGTGGTCGTCGAGCCGGACCTCACCGTCAAGGGTCATCCGCATGTCTTCGTCGTCGGCGACCTGATGAACGTGCCCGGCGTGCCCGGCCAGGCCCAGGGCGCGATCCAGGGCGCCGTCTACGCCACCAAGCAGATCAAGGCTGACCTCAAGAGCGACGCCCCGGCGACTCGGCAACCGTTCAAGTACTTCGACAAAGGCAGCATGGCGACCATTTCGCGGTTCAACGCGGTGTGCCAGGTCGGCAAGCTCGAGTTCGGCGGATTCCTCGCCTGGCTCGCATGGCTCGGATTGCATCTCTACTACCTTGTCGGCAGTCGTAACCGCCTCATCGCCGTCATCTCGTGGTTCGTCACCTTCCTCGGCAGAGGGCGCGGGCAGATGGCTATCACCGAGCGGTGGGTGTTTGCACGAAGGGCGATGGACCAAGTCCAGGAGCGGAACAACACCCCAAAGGCGATTGGGTGATCTTGTTTGCATAGGAGCGCCCGGCGCGCCTAACCGCGCCGAAATCGCTCGATTCCGTGTGAAAAGATCGACCCATCATGAGCACTTCTACTGGGTCCCGCCGCGTCGTCTTCTCCGGTGTGCAGCCGACGTCTGATTCGCTGCACCTAGGCAACGCATTGGGCGCGATCAACCAGTGGGTGGGTCTGCAGGATGAGTTCGACGCCTACTTCTGCGTCGTCGACCTGCACGCGATCACGATCCCACAGGACCCCGAGCAGCTGCGCCGTCGCACGCTCGTCACCGCCGCGCAGTACCTGGCGCTGGGCATCGACCCGTCCCGCAGCACGATCTTCGTGCAGAGCCATGTGCCTGCGCACACCGAACTTGCTTGGGCGCTGGGCTGTTTCACCGGTTTCGGCCAGGCCTCCCGGATGACGCAGTTCAAGGACAAGTCGCAGAAGGAAGGCAGCGAGGCCACCACTGTCGGGCTGTTCACGTATCCGGTCCTGATGGCCGCCGACGTTCTGCTCTACGACACCGACGTGGTGCCGGTCGGGGAGGATCAGCGCCAGCATCTGGAGCTTGCCCGCGACGTCGCGCAGCGGTTCAATTCGCGCTTCCCGGACACGTTCGTCGTGCCCGAGGTGTTGATCCAGAAGGCCACGGCCAAGATCTACGACCTGCAAGATCCGACGTCGAAGATGAGCAAGTCGGCCGCCACGGAGGCGGGGCTGATCAGCTTGCTCGACGATCCGAAGGTGTCGGCCAAGAAGATCCGTTCGGCCGTCACCGACAGCGAGCGGGAGATCCGCTTCGACCTGGATACCAAACCCGGGGTGTCGAACCTGCTGACCATTCAGGCCGCGGTCACCGGGACCGACGTCGACAAGCTCGTCGAGGGCTACGCGGGCCGCGGCTACGGCGATCTGAAGGCCGACACCGCCGAGGCGGTCGTCGAGTTCGTCACGCCGATCAAGGCGCGCGTCGACGAGCTTCTCGCCGATCCCTCCGAGCTCGAATCGGTGCTCGCGGCCGGCGCGGAGCGCGCAAAGGACGTGTCTGCGAAGACCCTGAAGCGGGTATATGACCGGTTAGGGTTCTTAGCGCCACGCGGGTAAACCTCTTGGGAGGGTCGGATGACACTTCCGGCCGAGCCGGAGATTAGAGACAAGCCGGCCGAGCCGGAGATTAGAGACAAGCCGGCCAAACCGGGGGTCCTGGACCGACTGCGCGCGAGGTACGGCTGGTTCGACCACGTGATGCGGGCGCAGGAGCGCTATCAGGACAGCAAGGGCGACTTCTACGCGGCGGGCATCACCTACTTCACGATCTTCTCGTTGTTCCCAGTGCTGATGGTCGCATTCGCGATTGGTGGCTTCGTCCTCGCGAGCCAACCCGACCTGCTCGCCGAGATCGAGGACAAGATCAAATCGACCGTGTCGGGCGACTTCGCCCAACAGCTGGTGACCCTGATGGAGTCGGCGATCGAGTCGCGCACCTCGGTCGGCATCATCGGCCTGGCCACCGCCGCGTGGGCCGGGCTGGGCTGGATGGCGAACCTGCGCGAGGCGCTGACTCAGATGTGGGGCCAACTGCGCCACGAACCGCCGGGCTTCCTGCGCACCAAGCTGTCCGATCTGGCCGCTATGACTGGCTTTTTCCTGGCGAGCGCCGTCACCATCGCGCTGACGGCGCTGGGCAGCTCCGATCTGATGATGCACGTGCTGGAATGGCTTGGGCTGCAAAATGTTCCGGGAGTCGATCTGACGCTGCGGGTGACGTCACTGTTGGTGTCGGTACTGATCACCTGGCTGCTGTTCACCTGGGTCATCGCGCGCTTGCCCCGCGAGTCGGTCAGCTTCCGCAGCGCGATGCGCGCGGGGCTGATCGCGGCGGTGGGCTTCGAGATCTTCAAACAGGTGGCCTCGATCTACCTGAAATCGGTCGTAACCGGACCGGCCGGTGCGACGTTCGGCCCGGTGCTGGGCCTGATGGTGTTCGCGTACATCACCGCACGGCTGATCCTGTTTGCGACGGCGTGGGCGGCGACGGCGACCGAAAACCTCGGCGTCGCACCGGTTGAGCCGCCTGCGCCGGCCCAGATCACCCCGCGGGTGCAGATCCGCGAGGGTCCGGGTGTGCCTGGTCTGGTGGCCGCATTCGCGGTGGGAGTCCTTGGAGCGCTTGGTCTTTCGCGGCTTCGTAAACACTAACCTGTGCGCGTCTCGGTGAGTACCACGCAGCATCGGTCGGGCGCCGGGTCCAATTCGGCGACCGGATGGTGCGGTCCGAGCGCATCGGCGAGACCGCCGACAAGCGCGTGGTTCATCTGGCAGACGAGCTGCGTCTGCGCCTGCGCCAGCGCGTGAAAGGGACAGTTGGCCATAACGACGCGGCCGCCGTCGGGGCGGGGTTCGTAGCCGTTGCCGGTGAGGGTTTCGATGGCCAGATCCAGTGCCGCGCGGGCGGTGCGCGGCGGTTGGTCGCCGACCGCCGCGTCCCCGAGGTGTCGTCCATACGTATGCGCGAGGCGATGCAGTACCGCGATGACGGACGTTCCGGTTTCGGCTGACTCGGCAATCGCGTCCGCCATCAACCTGCCTGCCAGCTGGTATTCGCGATCGGGAAGCGAAACTGCGATGTCGCGGTCAGTGCGCCGATACAGCTTCGCCGGCCTGCCTGCGCCGGGTCCGCTGCGTCCGCTCAGGCGCGCGTAGTAGGAGTCGAGCAGCCCGTCGCGCTCGAGCCTGTCGAGGTGGAATTTTGCCTGGTGCGGTGCGAGTCCCAACTCGTCGGCCGCGAGTTCTCGGCTGACTGGGTCGGGTTGTGCGCAAACGAACAGGTAGAGGCGACGCCGAACCGGATCGGAAAGTGCGCCGATACCTGCAGCGTCTCGATCGGCGAAGGGCACGCGGCTGCTCCGTTTCTAAAAGATAAAACTCTTGACGATAGAAGCTCTCCGTCGCTAACGTAAGCAATATTATCCGTTAGAAAGGATGTAGTCATGGCGACTGCCACTCACATCGACCGCTCTGCACGCCTGAGGGACCCCTCCTACCAGGCATTCCTGCTGTTGCGCACCGTGTTCACGGTGGCGCCCATCCTGTTCGGGCTGGACAAGTTCACCAACCTGATGACCGACTGGACCATGTACCTGGCCCCGTGGATCGACGGAATCCTGCCCGGTGACGCCGCAACGGCGATGCACATCGTCGGGGTGATCGAGATCGTCGCGGGCATCCTGGTGGCGGTCGCACCGCGGATCGGCGCCTACGTGGTGGCCCTCTGGCTGGCCGGGATCATCGTCAATCTGCTGACGCTGTCGGGCTTCTACGACGTCGCGCTTCGCGACTTCGGCCTGTTGATCGGCGCGTTGGCGCTGGGTCGACTCGCGGATGCACAACGCGCGCACCGTCCGGGGAGGATCGGGTAGCCGGTCGTGAGCGGCTCGGTGGTGGCGCCTAGTGCTGCGGGCGCCGGTTCAGCGAGCGCGCGCCAAGGATGAGCCCGAATACGATGATCGACCCCACGATGCCCACGCCCACCCGGACGGGCATCGTGTCGATATCTGGCAGCGGTCCGGAGGCGGCGCTGGCGGCGGTGTTGTTGGCGGCCTCCGGCTTGGGTGCGAGCAACGATGGATCGGGTTCGATCAGCGTGCCCACCTTGGTGCCTGGAGCCGTCGCGAAGCCGTAGTCGAGCAGGTGTGCCGCCTGTTCCCAGGGCGCGATCGGCTGGCGGGTGCCGCGCATCAGCACGGCCATCAGCCGGCGGCCGTCGTGGTTGGCGGCGCCGACGAAGGTCTGGCCCGCATCGTCGGTGTAGCCGGTCTTGCCGCCCATCGCGCCGGGGTAGTTGTAGAGCAGTTGGTTGTCGTTTTCCACCGGATACCCGACGTCGCCGCGGCCGGGGAAGTCGAAGCTGCGGGTGGCCACGATGTCGGCGAAAGTCGGGTTCTCCCAGGCATATCGGTAGAACAGGCCGATGTCGTAGGCCGACGTGCTCATGCCGGGCCCGTCCAGGCCCGACGGCGTCGCCGCGCGGGTGTCGCGGCCGCCGAGCTTGCCGGCCAGGTCGTTGATCTTCTGCACGGCGGTGTCCATCCCGCCGAGCTGCACGGCCAGCGCATGCGCGGCGTCGTTGCCGGAATGCATGAGGAGGCCGTGCAGCAAGTCGTTGATGGAATAGAAGCCGTTCGCACCGACCCCGACCCTGGTGCCCTCGGCGTTGGCGTCTTCTTGGGTGCCCGCCACGACTTTGTGGATCGGCAGTTCCCTGATCGCCTGCATGGCGATCAGCACCTTGATGATGCTGGCCGGTCGGTGACGGCCGTGTGGGTCGCGCGCGGCGATGATGTCGCCGGTGTCCAGGTCGGCGACCACCCACGCCTCGGCGGAGATGTCCCCGGGCACCGGCGGCGTGCCGGGGGCGGTGATGATGCCGCAGCCCGACAGCGCGTCACCGCCGAGCGGCTTGGCGGGCACCGGCAGCGGTGCCGGCGGATCGCCTGCCTCCGGCACCTCGGAGGAGTCGACGGCCGCCGGCGTCGACTCGCGATAAGGACAGACGGCGGCGTCGGGCGCCGCGTTCGGCTCCGCAGTAGCTACGGGCATGCCGACGAGTGCAGGCGCAGCAAGCATGGCCGACGCCGCGACCAGGGAAACGGCCCGGGTGGAGAACATCCGTGAGGTCGCCATCGTGAGCGCAGATTAGGCGATCGAGACGCGATTTCCGTGGAGGCTCGCTGTGACTGGTGTGGCTGTTGTTAAAGACTCCCATAGCCGACGAGGGCCTCACGGGGTTCAACCGTGCGTCATTGCGCCTCGCGCTCGAATTCATAACGCAGCGGACGGAACGCGCCGCGCTTCAAGGCCGCGCGCAGCAGCACCAAATTCACCATCGATTGAAATTCTCCGGCGGGTGGGCTGTCAGGTCAAGGCACCCTGGTGTATGCGACGGCCGGCGCCCCGATGCAGCTCATCCACAGCCGGCTGCCCGCCTCGACGAGTCCGGTCACCATGCCGAACGACGGGTGCTCGGTGTGTATGCCGGCGACCGGCTCGCCGCTGTCGGGATCGAACGCGGCGGCCCACACCTCGGGCTTGATCTGGGGCTGCAGCCGGTCGGGCAGCTTCCACAGCAGCTTGCGCAGCGCGGGGGAGCGCGGCGCCAACCACTCGGCGGCCGCGTTGACGGGCGAGACGATCGCCACCCAGATGCGGCCGTCGGCGCCCGTGGAGATGTTGTCGGGATGGCCGGGCAGGTTGGCCACCAGTGTGGTGACGGTGCCGGCCCGCGGGCCGGTGAGCCAGTACTTCGCCAGCCGACGTCCCTGTGTCTCGGCGAATACCAGCGCCGACCCGTCCGCCGTCGGCGTCACGCCATTCGCGAAGTACAGCCCGGGCACGACGGTCAGCACTGTGCCGTCGGGATCGCGCCGGAACAGGCTGCCGCGGGGCCGCGCTTCAAGTATCGCGCCCTTGAAGTGCGCGTAGGTGAACGCGCTCGTCGACTCGGTGAAATAGATTGTGCCGTCGGATGTTTCAGTAACATTCGAGCAGAACTGCAGGTGTCGCCCGTCAACCTCTTCGACCAGGGCCTCGAACTTGCCGCTACCGGTGTCCATCGCCAGCAGTCCTCGCGGACTGTCGCACACCAGCAGGCGCCCGTCGCGAGCGACGGCCAGGCCCAGCGGTCGTCCACCGGTGTTGCCGACGACAGCGGTCTGACCATCGGGCGAGATTCGCACGATGCGCCCGTCGTCGACTCCGGTCCAGATATTTCCGTCGGCGTCGACGACCACATCCTCTGGCGCATTGCCCGGGACCGGGATGACGGTCAACTCGGCCGGTCCGAAGTTCGGCAGCGGGTCGACCGGCGGTGGCTGCCAGCGGACGGGGTCGACGGGTGGCTTCGGCGGCGCAGTCATGCCGCCAGTCTCGCCGAAACGGTATTCCGGCAGAACTTCGGCTGCCGGAATACCGTTTCGCGGCAGAGGGGATTAGAGCAGACGGCCCGCTTCGCTCAGTACGCCGTGCAGGATCTCGTAGATGGCGTCGAATTCCTTCTGCCCGCTGATCAGCGGCGGCGCCAACTGCACGACTGGGTCGCCGCGGTCATCGGCGCGGCAGTACAGGCCGGC
>DASQCE010000590.1:0-7979 GCA_035634855.1 Mycobacterium sp. | reverse complement strand
GTAGCCGCCCTTGAGCAGATGCGGGATGCCGCAGGCGAATTCGACGACCTCCTGGCCGCGGGAGACCTCGCCGAGGGCATCGGAGAGCACCTTGCCGTGCTCGGCGGTGATGATCGCAGCGAGCTCATCCTTGCGCGCATTGAGCAACTCCCGGAAGGCGAACAGCACCTGGGTGCGGTTGGTCAGCGAGGTGTCACGCCAGGCCGGGAACGCCGCCGCTGCAGCGTCGATCACCACGCGGGCGTCCTCGACACTGGCCAGCGCCACCTCGCCGGTCACCGCACCGGTGGCCGGATTGGTCACCGGTGCGGTCGCACCGGAAGCGCCCGCGAAGACTTCGTTGTCGACCCAGTGGCTGATGGTCGTCATGAATTACCTCCTGAGATTTGTGTGGTTGTGGGCGCCGTCGTCGCAGGCGGCCCGCGACGGCACAGCGTTAGTCGGTGGCGCCCTGGACGGATTCGATGAGACGGCGCAGATAGGTGTAGCTCTTCTGGGCAGCGTCGAGACTGCCGCACTCCACGGACAGCACGACGTCGTGGTCTGCCTTGGCCAGCGTGGTCACGATGCGTTCCCAGTCGATGACGCCATCGCCGCAGGCGCAGCCCAGCATGCCGCGTACCTTGCCGCGCAGTCGCTTGGCGTCCTCGACACTGATGTCTTTGGCGTGCATATGGGACACCTGCCCGACAATTTGCTCGAGCCACTCGTGCGGATCGTTTTCGCTGAGATAACTGTTTCCGGTGTCGAGGTTGATGGTCAGCGCCGGACTGTCGACCAGTTTCATGATCTTCTGTAGCCGCTCCGGGGTGGCGGTGTAGGGACCGTGGGTTTCGATCGCGATCTTGATCCCCCGCGGTTCAGCGACCAGGGCCGCCTCCTGCAGGGTGTATCGCATTAGGGTGTAGTTCTCGTCCTCGGTCGTCCACGTCGGGGTCGGGCCATCATCGACCATGATCATCGGCGCGCCGACTTCCACGGCGTAACGAATGGACTGCCGCAGGTACTCGACGGCGACGTCGGGCTTGGCCAGCGGGGCGTGACTGGACAGCGAGGAGATCCGCAGTCCCCGATCGTCAGCGGCCTTCTTGAGGATGAGGGGGTCGTCGAGCATGGATCGACTGTGGAAATAGCCTGCGGCACTAAGAAGTTCACGCCCCCAGTGCACCATCGGCTCGATGTATTGGTAGCCGATCTCAGCAGCGCGATCCATCGCCCAGTCGAAGCCTTGATTCTCCAACCGCGCGAACTCCAAATTCAGTCCCAGCTTGACGGTGCCCACGGCTGCTGCCCTCCTCCGGTTTAGAAGCCGCGCTTGTCGACGTACTCGTCGCGAGACTCTCCGTGATAGGCCGGGACGGTGATGTCCCACCAGCCCGTCGGATGCATCTCGGTCCAAGGCAATTCGTGCGCGCTCATGACTTCGAGCACCACGGGTCCCTCGGTGGCGAAGGCGCGCTCGACGGCGTCGGCCAGCTTCTCGGGATCTTCGACCCGCTCGGCGGTGCAACCTAGTGAGCGGGCGAAATTGGTGATGTCGGCGAAGTAGGGTTTGCCATCGGGCGTGGTCCAGTTGGTGGTGGCTTTGCGGGTCGGCCCGAACAGATTGATCTGCAGATCCTTGATCGCCTCCCACCCTCCGTTGTTGAGAACGACGACGACCAGGGGCAGGCCCAGCATCGCTGCGGCGGCGAGCTCGGTGCCGGTCTGCAGGAAGCTGCCGTCACCGATCATGGCCAGTACCGGGGTATCTGGCCGTGCCACCTGCGCGCCGATCGCGGCGGGCAGGCCGAAGCCGATTCCGGAGAACCCACCGGCGACGATGTTGGTCTTGGGGCCGTAGATCGGGAACTCGTTGAACGCCTGATTGGCTGGGTTGCTGGAGTCGGTTACCAGAATGCCTTCGCGCGGAAGCGCTTTGCGGATCTCCACCATGGCACGTGAGTTAGTCATCGGCAGGTAGTCAGTGGTGCGCATGGGACGCAGGTGCTCGTCCCATTGCGCTTTGAGGTCCTGCAGTTCGGCGAAGTATTCGGTGGCGCGGTAGTCGATCGCGGGCTTGCGGTCGGCGAGAGCGCCGGCGAGCGCCTGCAACGTAGTCTTGGCGTCGCCGACGATCCCGACCTCGACGGGGTAGTTGCGGCCGATCTCGAATCCGTCGATGTCGATCTGGACCAACTTGGTACCCGGAATGCTGAATGTCACCCCGGGGCGATAGGACGATGTGACGCGGTCACTGAACCGGCAGCCGACGGCCAGGATGACATCGGCGGTGCGGGTGACGCCGTTGCCCGGGATGGAACCCATATCGCCACAGGGCCACGCATACAGGTCGTGGTCGGCGGGGAACGCACCCTTCCCCTGGAAGGAGTGAGTCACCGGGGCGCCGAGATGCTCGGCGACCGCGAGCAGTTCGGGGGAGGCATCGGCGGCGATCACGCCCCCGCCCGCCAGGATCACCGGGCGCTTGGCATGGGCCAGCAGTTCAGCGGCCTGGGCGATCGCGACGGGGTCGCCGGTGGAGCGTGCGGCTGCACGCCGCATGCCCGCTGGCGGCGGTGTGTACTCGCCGTATTCGGCTTGCAGATCTTGGGGGATGTCGACGAGCACCGGCCCGCGGCGGCCTTCGTGCATGGTGTTGAAGGCCTGCGCGAGCGCGGTGGGAATCGACTCCACGCGGTGGGGCTGCCACCAGCGCTTGACGACCGGTTCGGCCATCCGCGGGAAGTTGTTGCCGTGCGGGCGGTCGATCTCCTGCAGGACGCCGTAGTTTTCCATGTAGGTGTGCACGGCGCCGGTGAGCAGTAGCAGTGGCTGGGAGTCGACGTATGCGGTCGCCAGCCCGGTCAGCGTGTTTGTGGCTCCGGGTCCGATCGAGGTGCACACGGCGGCGACTTTGCCTGAGGCCCGGTAGTAACCGTCGGCCATGTGCGCCGCGCCTTGTTCATGCATAGCCGGCACGAGCTCGATTTCGTCGGCGCGATCGACGAATGCGTCGAGGAGAGCGGTGTTGCCGTGTCCGGGGATCGCGAACACCTTCTCAACGCCCTCGCGGATCAGGATGTCGACCACCATCTGGCCGCCGGTGAGCTTTTTCGTTGTCATGACACTGCTTTCGTGGGTCGGAGGTGATTACGACGGGTTATCCGGCCGCCAGGCTGCGGCGTTGGATGCTGCATGCGGCGATGGCCGGTGCGACGCGGAGGGCGTTGGCGGCGATCGTCAACGCGGGGTTCATGACTGGCAACGACGGGAAGAAACCTGAATCCACGACGAACAGGTTGTCGATGTCATGGGTGCGGCAGTCGGCGTCGAGCACTGAGGACAGCGGATCAACTCCTGCGCGGATTGTGCCGGCCTGGTGCGAATTGACTTCGATACCGGTCCGTCTGGTGAACACGATCGGATAGCCCAGCTCGCGGACCAGCCGGCTGGTCTCACGGACGAGGACTTCGTGCGCGCGGACGTTGTTGGGTTGCCAGGCGATCTGGATGCCGCCGTCGGCGCGCACCGTGACCCGATTTTCGGGATCGGGCAGATCTTCGGTGAACAGCCACCAGTCGATGCTGCGGCGAGTCGCCACGTTCAGCGCCCACATCGGGACGCGGGGCTGTTGGCCTTTCACCATGGCGCCCTGCAGCTTGCCGATGAGCTGCACGTGGCCGAGGGGGAAGGGGTGATCCGGTGTGCCACGCAAATAGAAGTCGTTGAAATACAACGTCTTCTGGAACACCGAGGTGTTGCGGCGGAACGGGTTGATGCCGACCATGATCGAGTTGTTGTGGACCATGTAGTTGCGGCCGACCTGACCGGAGGAGTTCGCAAGCCCATGCGGATGGTGCTCGTTGCCCGAGCGCAGCAGCAGCGCCGCGGAGTTGACCGCGCCGCAGGCAACGACCACCGCGCCGGCGGTGATGGTGGTGCGATTCCCGGCGATCACACATTCGACACCGGCGGCGCGTCGGCCGGTGGAGTCGGTGATTACCCGATCGACACGGGTGTGGGTGAGGAGTTCGACGGCGCCGCTGGCGACGGCGGGACGTACGCAGGACACGTCGGCATCCGATTTGGCCAGCGTTCGGCAGGGGAAGCCGTCGCAGGTGGCGCAACGAATGCAGGATCCGCCCTGGCGTAGGTCGATGCCGAGCGGGATCGTCGATGGGGTGTAGCCCAGCTGGCGCAGCCGGTCGGCCACCGCTTGCACCGGTGGTTCGTGACCGATGCCGCGGAACGGGAAGGGTTCACTGCGCGGCAGCGTCGGGTCATCGAGGTCGCCGTGCACCTTGTAGACCTCTTCGGCGCGACGGTAGTGCGGCGCGAGGTCGTCGTACCCGAACGGCCAGGCGGGGGACTCCCCGTCGTGGTGGGTGGTGGACTCGAAGTCTTCGCGGCGAAACCGAACCAGTGACGATCCGTAAAACTTGGTGTTGCCGCCGACGTAGTAGTAGGTGCCGGGGCTAAACGGTCGGCCTTCGGTGTCGTACCAGTCTTCGGCGTTCTTGTAGCGTCCCTGCGCGAAGACCGCCTCGGCGTCCCAGTTCTGTGCTTCCTGCGGGACGTATCCGCCGCGTTCGATGAGCAGCACCGTGATGCCGGCGTCCTTGAGCGCAAACGCCAGGGTGCCGCCACCCATCCCGCTGCCCACGATGATCACGTCGTAGTGCTCGCGAGAGGGCTGCGAGACGCTCAGCGGCGTGGTGTTGGCCACCGGATTCGGGTCCTCTCCGTGTTGGCTGGGCTTTGCGATCACTCTTGTGCAGGCGGCCTTGTGACGGTCTCTGGTTGAGGTGTACGCGGCGACGCGTTCGTGCCGACGCAATGGGCTGATGTTTCCAGCATTCTCGATTGTGATGCGGTTCATCAGACCCAACTCGCGAAGCGGTTCGCCGGTTCGTGATACATCATGTGCACTGCGGCGGCACACTGCTGCGTGGTGGTTGACCTGGGCCGAACGGTGTCCGCGTCGGTCTCCGGCGAACCTGGGTGCCGTCGCAGATGACGCTCTCATGCCTGCGGGGTGGGGGCATCCGACCGGATCAGTTTGGCCGCGCGCAGGTCGTCCCAGACCTCACCGGGCAGGCGTGATTCGAAGAGCGCGGCGTTCCGCGCTTGCTGCTTGTCGTTGCGCGCGCCGATGCAGGCGCTGACGACCACGGGGTGTGCGTAGGCGAATTGCACGGCGACGGCTGGCAACGCGACGTTGTGGCGGCGGCAGATTTCCTCAAGCTGACCGGCCCTGGCCAGGATCTCGTCGTTTGCGGGTGCGTAGTTGAACCGCGCGCCGGCAGTGGGTCCGGTGGCGAGCACTCCGCTGTTGTACACACCGCCCAGCACTATCCCCACGCCTCGTTCCTGGCAGATCGGGAACAGTTCATCCAGCGGCTCCTGTTCCAGCAGTGTGTACCGGCCGGCGAGCAGGCACAGGTCGGCGTCGGTGGCTTTGACGGCGGCGGTCATCAGGTCGGTCTCGTTGATACCGAACCCGATCGCCTTGACGACTTTCTGCTCGCGCAGGGACTCCAGCGCAGGGAAGGCGCTGACGATGGCCTGATGGAAGTATTCGGCGGCCGCCGGACCGTGGGTGTAGACGTCGCAGTCGTGAATGAACAGCGCATCGAAACGGTCGGTGAGCATTCGCTGCATGCTTTGCTCGACTGCGCGCATCACACCGTCGTAGGAATAGTCGTAGTCGGCCACCAGGGGTGGGATGTCACGGTATTGACCGTTGGTGGAGGGAGCGTCCAGCTTTGGCGTGAGTACCCGGCCCACCTTCGTCGACAACACCAGTTCCCGTCGGTCGCGCTGACGCAGGGCATGCCCAAGGCGGTGTTCGCTCAGGCCGTTGCCGTAGCCGGGGGCGGTGTCGAAGTACCTGATGCCCTGGTCCCAGGCCTGCGACACCTGGGCTTGCGCATCGGCTTCGCTGAATACTCCGTTGAAGTTGCCGATCGGTGCGCCGCCGTAGCTCAGCGCAGTGAAGGTCAGGCCCGATCGTGCGTTGATCCTGGTGTCGGACACTTTCATGGCTAACCCTCACCTTCGCGGTATTCGCAGGATCGTTCACTGGATGTGCTGGCTGGTGCCGCGGTAACCTCGAAAATAACTATCGCGCAGGCCATTTCGATCGTAGCGAGCAGGGAAGTCGGCAGCTTTACCCAGGACGCGAAATTTTGGGCCCGACGACTGCACGATGTGTGGCCCGGCGCCGGACGAGGCGGGAAGCATGACGAGGCGTCATGCAGGCGAGCAGAGCACGGCGGTGTCCGGTGTTCGACGGAAATCCTGGGCGTACGTCAGTGGTGGACCCGGCGCGACGCCGCTGGCGTTTCCCCGATCCCGGGCCGCGGTCACAGCCAGTGCCCCACCCGTGCCCCCTCGAGCAGGGCGTCGGCGAGTTTGCGGGGCGCGACTGCGTCGCCGATGACGTGCACGCGGGCGGCGGTGTGGCCACGGAGGGCGTCAGCCAA
Source organism: Mycobacterium sp. (assembly GCA_035634855.1). Classification (GTDB taxonomy): domain Bacteria; phylum Actinomycetota; class Actinomycetes; order Mycobacteriales; family Mycobacteriaceae; genus Mycobacterium. The sequence continues at coordinate 1,512 of DASQCE010000590.1, read as the reverse complement.
TGAGCGCGAGGACTCCATCCGGGACGCGATCACGACGCGCTTCGCGGCGATGTCGGTGCTCTCACCGGACACCGAGTCCCAGACGAGCACGCGGTCAGGTTCGATCCTCTCCACCGAGGTCTTCAGCCTGAGCGCGCAGGTGTCCGACACCCGGTCACGCAGCACCATGCCCTGCTGCAGGCCCATGTCGTAGCCGAGGGAGTCGTGGGTATCGATCACGGTGACCGAATATCCTTGCGCTGCAAGCGCATCGGCGGCATGACAGCCGATCCAGCTGGCACCGATCACTACCGCCGGCCCGGTGGCGGATGGTGAGGCGCCGGCTGGCATCCGCGCCAGATAATCGGTGGCCGTTTCGACGTGGGCCAGCGTAGCCCCGGGCGTGGGGGATGTGGTGGGGCGCGATCCGGTCGCCACGATGATCTCGTCCGCATCGATCCGGTCGAGGAGGTCGGTGTCGACGGTGCTGGCTAGATGCACGGCGACACCGAGTCGGTCGATCTCCCGTGCGAGGAAGCGGACCGGTTCGGCGAAGTCCCCGCGCCCGTGCGCCATTGCGCCATGTCGTGCTTGGCCGCCGAGTACCGAGGTGGCCTCGTAGAGGCTGACGGCGTGGCCGCGCAGTCGCGCGGTGCGGGCAGCCTCCAGTCCCGCGGGACCGCCGCCGATGACCGCCACGGTCTTCGGGGTCACCGCCGGTGTCACCACGAGTTCAAGCTCACGAATGCTGGCGGGGTTGACCGCACAGAATGCCGGCTCATCGCGGTTGAGAAACGCCACGCACTCCGCGCAGGCGATGCACCGGCGGACCTCATCCAAACGGCCTTGTCGGGCCTTCAGCAACAACTCCGGGTCGGCGTGCAGGCCGCGGGCGATGCTGACGAAATCGACTTTGCCTGCAGCCAGTGCTCTTTCTGCCACCTCCAGCGCGGCGAGTTTGCCCGCCGTGGCGACCGGGATGGTTACCGCCGATTTGATGGCCGCAGCGAGGTCCACGAGGGCGCCGGGCGCTGCCTCCATCGGCGGCTGAGTGACCGTGATGGATTCGTAGGTCCCGGCGCTGACGTCGATGAGGTCCACCCCGGCCCGCTCGAGTTCCCGGGCAAACGGGACGGTGTCGACCTCGGTGAGACCACCGTCGACATAATCGTGTCCCGACATCCGATAAAGCAAGGGCATGGCGTCGCCGATGGCCGTCCGCACCGCCCTGACCACCTCGAGCGGAAAGCGCATGCGGTTGGCGAGGCTGCCACCGTACTCGTCGTCGCGCAGATTGGTGTAGGGCGACATGAACGCGTTGAGCAGATACCCGCTGGCCCCGTGGATCTCAATGGCATCGAGGCCGGCACGTTGACCCCGCAGTGCCGCTGCGGCGAACTTCTGCACGATCGCCGCGATCTCCGCGCGTGTCAGCGGGCGCGGGAGATAGCCCCCGGACAGAGAGCACGGCACAGCGGAGGGCGCCACCGGCTGGAAGCCACTGACCACCATGTTGGTCTGGCGGCCGCAGTG
>DASQCE010000589.1:0-3129 GCA_035634855.1 Mycobacterium sp. | reverse complement strand
AGGTGCCGGTACCCGGCCAAGCAGCTACAGCTTCCTCGCCGGGGCTGTCTCCAGCTCCTCTAATGAGGCTTTAGGAGAGCCTGCAAGCGCCCCTGATTGAGCATTCGGAGGGCATCTGAACTGGCCATATATTGGCTCTTCGCGAATGAGGGTGCACCAATGGTGTGGATTTCCGGCGGAGAGTTCGTGTCGCTGAGCTGAGGTGGGGCCTCGGCGGGTGACGATGCGGGTTCCTACACTCACACACCACCCCGCCGAGGTGACCCGTGCCTGAGGCTACTGCCCGCCCGCCGTCTGTTGTTGCCGACACGATCATGCGCACGATCGAGTTGGGCGTGACCATCACCGACGCTGCTGTCGATGAGAAGGTAACGACGATCTTCTGCGCGCCGGTGGCCCGTGATCCGCGGTGTCCGGACTGTGGTCGCCCGGGCCACTATTGCGACACCGTGCTCCGGCCGTTGACGGATCTGCCGGTGGCTGGCTACCCGCTGGTGCTGCGGGTTGCGGTGCCGCGGTACCGCTGCGCAACGCCAGCGTGTGGGCGGGCGGTGTTCAATCAGGATCTCGGCAAGTTGGCGGCCCCGCGAGCGTCGACGACGCGGCGCTGTGCCCGGTATGTGTTGCGGCGGTTGATGATCGACCGCACCACGATCTCGGCGATCGCCGCCGAACTCGGTGTCTCTTGGCATACCGTCAGCTCCATCGCGATGCGTGCGACCGCCGGCTTGATCGCCGCGACCGGACCGGATCGGCTGGCCGGAGTACGGGTGATCGGCGTCGACGAGCATCGCTGGACGCCTCGGCGTCGCGGGACCGAAGGGTTCGTCACGCTGATCATCGACCTCACGCCTGCCCACGACCAGACCGGCCCGGCACGACTGCTCGACCTGGTCGACCGACGGTCAGCGACCGCACTGGCGTCGTGGTTGGCCGCCCAACCCACCGACTTCGCACAGGCCGTGGAGGTCATCGCGATGGACGGGTTCGCCGGCTACAAGACCGCGGCCACCAAGGTCATCCCGGACGCGTCACCGTCATGGACCCCTTCGACGTCGTCGCCTTGGCCGGGACCAAGCTCGACCTGATCCGCCAACGGATCCAGCAGCAGACCCGTCACCGGCGCGGACACACCGGCGACCCGCTTTATAGGATCCCGCGCATCGCCCGAACCCGCGTGCAGCTGCTCTCCCCGCGCCAGTACGCCCGGCTGACCGAGGTGCTTGACGGCGACGAACACCTCGCGGTCAAGATCGCCTGGCTGATCTATCAAAAAATCATCGCCGCCTACGCCGATCCGAACCGGCGTCGCGGCAAGAAGGCAATGACCAGACTGATCGAATCGATTCGCCGTGGCGTGCCGACCGGATTGCCGGAGACCGCCCAACTCGGCCGCACCCTATCGCGCCGCCGCGCCGACATCCTGGCCTTCTTCGACCACCACGCCTCCAACGGACCCACCGAAGCCATCAACGGCCGCCTGGAAGCCTTGCGCCGCAACGCCCTCGGCTTCAGAAACCTCACCAACTACCGCTGGCGCTCACTCCTGCAATAGCGGCGCCCTCCACCAACTCGTCAATGCACTCTGAATTACGAAGAGCCCGTTTACATTCCTCGATTACGAGCAAGATCGGGAAAGGCGTTGCCGAAAGCCTGACGTGGGCGCAGTTGTATCGGCTGTCGCTGAACGTCGCACTGGAACTCAAAGGCTGCGGGTCGACTGGTGACCGGGCTGTGATATTGGCGCCGCAAGGACTCGACTATATCGTTGCATTTCTGGGAGCGTTGGAAGCAGGACTCATCGCAGTTCCACTTTCGGTTCCAGGTTGCGTCCAGCAGAGTGGTGTACGAGTCGGGCTGATCATCGGGTCCGGCGTGTCGTAGCCGGATAGACGAAGGTCATCGCGTGATTCTTCGAGAGACCGACCAAAGTCACTCGAGCAAAGGAATCGACGCGATGACCACTGCCCAAGATATCGACTGGCCCGCTGTGCTGGCCGAACGACTCACCACGAGCCACCCCGACGTGCTGCGTGAGCTGCTGGCCACGTTCGTCGACACCCTGATGGGGGCGGAAGCCGACGCCCTGTGTGGCGCCGGCTACGGTCAACGCAGCGCCGAACGGACGAATCAACGCAACGGCTACCGTCATCGCCAATTCGATACGCGGACAGGAACATTGGATCTGGCGATCCCCAAGCTGCGACACGACTCGTACTTCCCGGACTGGCTATTGGAGCGTCGCAAACGCGCCGAGCGGGCGCTGACCACCGTGGTGGCCACCTGCTATCTGCTCGGGGTCTCCACCCGGCGGATGGACAAACTCGTCGCAACCCTCGGCATCACCGGCCTGTCGAAGTCACAAGTCAGCGTGATGGCCAAAGAGCTCGAACACCGCCGTCGAAGCGTTCCGCACCCGGCCCCTCGACGCCGGCCCGTACACCTTCATGGCCGCCGACGCCCTGGTCCTCAAAGTCGGTGAACAGGGGCGTGTGGTCAACGTGCACGCGCTGATCGCGGTCGGGGTCAACGCCGAGGGCTACCGCGAGATCCTCGGGGTTGACGTCACCACCGCCGAGGACGGGGCCGGCTGGCTGACCTTCCTGCGGTCGCTGACCGCCCGCGGCCTTGCCGGGGTCAAACTGGTCACCTCCGATGCCCACGCCGGGCTCATCAATGCGATCGGGGCCACCCTGCCCGGGGCATCGTGGCAGCGCTGCCGCACCCACTATGCGACCAACCTGATGGCCGTCACGCCCAGGTCGTCGTGGCCCTGGGTGCGAACGTTGTTGCATTCGGTGTTCGACCAACCGGACGCTGAATCTGTTGGGCTCAATATGATCGGATCATCGACGCGCTCGCCGACAAGCTCCCGAAGGTCGCCACCCACCTCGACGATGCCCGCGCCGAGCTTCTGGCGTTCACCGCCTTCCCCAAACAGATCTGGCGCCAGATCTGGTCAAACAACCCCCAGGAACGGCTCAACAAGGAAATCCGTCGGCGCACCGATGTCGTCGGTATCTTCCCCGACCGCGCAGCACTCATCCGCCTCGTCGGAGCGGTACTCGCCGAACAACACGACGAATGGGTCGAATCACGCCGCTACCTCGGCCTCGACGTCCTCAGCAA
>DASQCE010000588.1:0-11919 GCA_035634855.1 Mycobacterium sp. | reverse complement strand
GTGGGGCATGCGGTCCGTTGGTGGTCGCGCCGGCGAGCCCGATCAATGAAGTACTTGGCGCCGCGTTGGTTGGCGCGGTTCAGGTGGGCTACCCGCGAGCCAAGGATGTGAGTGGCGGCCTCGAAACCGGTTTCGGGCCATCAGATCTGACGATCGTGGACGGAACCCGGCAGAGCGCCGCCGACGCCTATCTGCGGCCCGCACTGGGGCGGCCGAACTTCGACCTCGTCGCTGATGCCGTGGTGCAGCGGGTGACCGTCGAAAATGGTCGGTGCACCGGGATCGAATACCGCCGGGGCGGCGGGGGAGCGATCACTGCACATGCGAGTGAAGTCTTGCTCGCCGCAGGGGGCATTGGAACGCCGCATCTGCTGATGCTCTCCGGTATCGGGCCGAAGGCACAGATTCGTGCGGCTGGTATCAGCGTGGTCCACGACCTGCCCGCAGTGGGTTCGAATCTGCAGGATCACCCGTTGACCGGTGTCGTCTATCGGTCAGCCCGGTCGGTCCCGCCGGCCCGGCACAACCACGGCGAGGTGATGGGCGTGCTGCGCACTGCGGCCGATGCCGTCGCACCTGACCTGCAGATCCTGTTGGTCGACTCCGCGGCTGTCATCGGGCTCGACGTGCCGGACACCTACCTGATCGGTGTCTGCGCGTTGCAGCCCCGCAGCCGCGGTAGCGTCCGGCTCGCCGGGCGTGACCCCGAGTTGGCGCCGATCGTCGACCCGAACTATCTCGGCGACGATCGCGACATGGCAACGATGGTCCGAGGATTCGGGATCGCCCGTGCAATCGGGAGCGCGCCCGCGCTCAAGGCATGGCGCGCCGAGGAACTGGCGCCGGGTCCGTCGGTGGACGACGAGGAGTCGCTTCGCGGCTTCATTCGCGCGACCACGTCGTCGTACTACCACCCGGTGGGAACGTGCGCGATCGGTGAGACCGCGGAATCCGTGGTCGACAGTGAGCTTCGGGTGCACGGTATCGACGGTCTGCGGGTGGTGGATGCGTCGGTCATGCCGTCGCTGCCGTCCAACAACACGTTGGCCACCGTGTACGCCATCGCCGAACGGGGCGCGGAGCTGATCCGGCAGGGGTGACTGTTTCAGCGCGAGCAGACGCAAAGGATTCCAAACTGCGGCGTGTCGGGGACTTTTGCGTCTGCTCGCGCAGAGAAGTCAGCGCCAGGTGTAGCGGGTCTTCGGGCGACCCGCCTTGCCGTAGTCGGTCTGTCGCGTGAGCGTGCCCTCATCCGCGAGGCGTTCGAGGTAGCGCCACGCGGTCACCCGTGACACGCCGACCTGCTTGGCCACCTCGTCGGCGGTGATGCCGTCGGCGGAATCCCGGACCGCACGGGCGATCTCGTCGTTGGTCGCTGGTGCGGCGCCCTTGGGAGCCACGGATCTATCTGCGCCGACCCGCAATTCGGCCAGCGCGCGGTCGACCTCTGCCTGGCTGGCCGCGTCGGTGCCGGCAGGCAGCGCCTCGCGATAGCGCTGGTAGCGCTCCAACCGGTCCCGGAAGGCCGCAAACGTGAACGGCTTGAGCAGATACGCCAGCGCGCCGTGGCCGACGGCGGCGCGCACCATCTCCAGATCGCGTTCGGAGGTGATCGCGATGATGTCCGGCGCAGGGCGCAGGCCCGACAGGCCCGACGCGAGTACGATCCCGCTTGCGTCGGGCAGCCCAATATCGAGCAGCACCAGGTCGATTGGCGTCTCACTTGCTGCCGCTTCGGACGCCGCGCGCATCGCATCCCGGGCGGTGTGTGCGACGGCCGCCACGGAAAAGCCCCGCAGTCGACCGAGATACGTGCGATGCGCCTCGGCGATCAGCGGTTCGTCCTCAACGATCAGGACGCTGATCATGATTTTACCGCCACCGTCACCACCGACCCGTATGTCACGTCGGCGGTCAGCGTGCCGTTGTGTCGCTTCACCACCTGGGCGACTAGCGCTAGCCCCAGTCCGTGGGCTTCGGTGTCGGTACCCGATTTCGTCGAATAGCCGCGCTGCATGGCCTTTTCGAAGGTGCGGGCATCCATGCCCGGCCCGCTGTCGGCGACCCGGATCAGCAGCGTGCCATCCTCCTGGCTGACCGTCACCTCCACCCACGGGTCTTCGCGGTCGCAGGCATCCATCGCGTTGTCGATCAGGTTGCCCAGCACGGTGACCATCTCCTGGCCGGACAGCGCGAGATCGTCGGCGTTCGACGGCATATGCGTCTCTTCGGTGACGGTCAACTCGATGCCGCGCTCGTCGGCCTGGGCCGTCTTGCCCAGCAGCAGCGCGACCAACGCGGGTTCACCGACGGCGCTGGACAGCCGGTCTACCAGTTGTTGTGACAGCTCGAGCTCGTTGGTCGCGAACGTGACGGCCTCGTCGGCGCGGCCCATCTCCACCATTGTGACGATGGTGTGCAGCTTGTTGGCGGCCTCGTGCGCTTGCGACCGCAACGTGTCGGTCAGTACCTTCAGCGAGCTGAGTTCGCCCAGCGCGCCCTGCAACTCGGTGCGGTCGCGGATGGTGACGACCTCTGAAGGACGGGTGTCGCGCGTCCTCTTGTCGGTCACGGGGGACCGGTTGACCACCAGCACCCGGTCCTGGGTGACGTGTACCTCGTCGCGCGCTCCCGGATTGTAAGTGCGCAGGAATTCCGGCAGATCTGACCGGTTCACCGGCCCGGGCGGCAGCGCGAGCAGCCTGCGGGCCTCGTCATTGGCCAGGGCGACGCCGTTGCGGTCCAACACGATCAGACCCTCGGACACCGAATGCAGGATCGCGTCGTGGTGTTCGTACATGACCCGCAGCTCGTCGGGGCGCAGCCCGTGCGTCTGTCGCAACAGGCGGCGCCGGATCGCCCAAACCCCGACCAGTGCGATGGCCAATGCGCCGAGGCTCACCGCGACGATCGTCGGCACCTGCGAGCGCCAGCGGTCGGCCAGGCTCTGCTGCAGGATGCCCGCCGACACCAGTCCGACGATGCGGCCGGTGCCATCGCGCACGGGCGCGACCGCTCGGATCGATGGGCCCAGTGTTCCGGTGTAGACCTCAGTGAACGTCTCACCGCGCAGCGCAGGCTCGATGGTGCCGATGTACTTCCCGCCGATCTGAGTCGGGTCGGTATGGGTGAACCGTGTGCGGTCGGGTGCCATGATCGTGATGAACGCGATGTCGGTGTTCTTGCGGACAGCCTCGGTGACCGGCTGCAACGTTTCAGTGGCCCTTCCGGATTGGATTGCGGCGGCCGTCGAGGGCGAGTCGGCCAGTGCGGTGGCGATGCCGAGCACCTGCTGGCGCGCGGCGGCGTCACCGTCGTTGCGGGCGTCGAACAGTGCCAGCGCGCTGCCGACCAGCACCACCACCGCGATCACCACGATCTGCAGGGCGATCGCCTGGCCGGCCAGCGAGCGGGGCCACCACCTGCTCACGGTGCGCCCATTTCCTCGGCCGCGATGGCGAACACTTCGTCCCCTGCGCCGACAGCCACAAAGTGCCCGGCTCCCTCGACCGGGTGCCATACCGCTCCAGGCATTCGCTCGGCCACCGCCTTGTTGATCGGATCAGGTACCAGTCGATCGTCGAGTCCCTGCCACATGTGGACTCGCCGGTCGAGCGTCGAGACGTCGAAAGCCCAACTCCGATAGAGGAGTTCAGCGTCGCGCACCAGCCCGTGGGAACCGTGTGCAAAGCATTCGGCGCATGCGTCGGCGAAGGCCGTTGCGATCTCGGGCCGAAGCAGGATTTGCCGGTCGTAGTCGTTGACGGATTTTCGCAGTTGTTCGACGAAACTCCCGCGGAAGTGCTTTGCGGTTATGCCGATGGCCGCGTACATGAGGCGGAAGCCGGGCTTGAAGCGCAGTGCCAGCGTTCCGCCGAACGCGTCGATTTTCGACAGGTATTGCGCTGCCCAGTTGTCACCGAATGTCCCGTAGCTGCCGCCCGCGATGCTGCTGACGTGGCGGAGTCGAGCCGGATCGATGTAGGCCGCTGCGGCCAGCGCCCACGGGCCGCCCTCCGACCAGCCTGTCACTCCGAATTCGTGGTATCCCAACGCGTCGGCGACGGCAATCATGTCGTCGGCCCAGCCCGAGTAGGTACGTGTTTTCTGCGGACCGGACCGCCCCATTCCTGGTCGGTCTACGCAGACGAGTCGCAGCCGGTTCTTCGACGCGTCGTCCGCGAACAGGCGCGCCTCAAGGCGGCTGCTGGGTCCGCCGTGGTTGTGAATGACGAGCGGCCCGGCCGGATCTCCCACTTCGAGATATGTGAGATCACGGCCGTCTCGGGTTGACACTGCCCCGCCGGCCACGTCGCGCCCGTCGTCGTCCGCCATCGTGACGAACCTACCTCTCGCTTGCACGGTCGACAGCTACCTCAAGACGGCCGTTGCGCTAGTACTACAGCACCGCGCTTGTCTGGATCGCAAGATCCGGCGCGCGGGAAACGCATCTGACGAGCTCCGAGGCACTTGTTGCGTCGGTGAGCACAATGCGCAAAAGCGAGAAAACAACCGGTTGTGCGGGTTGTGCGCACAAGCGAGCCACGGGCGACTGCTGGCACATACCTTGGGCCGCAAGCAAGTTCACACCGAACTTGTTCGTCACAAGAAAGGACAAACCAATGACTATCACCTCGCCCGCCCGCACGGCCACGCCGAGAATCCGGATGTTCGTCGCCCCGCTGCTGCTGGCAGCGGCTGGTGCCACGGCAATCGCATTCTCACCGTTGGCCGAGGCAGCCTCGACCACACCAGCGTGCTTCAACAGCGGTAACGCAAGCGTCTGCCAGACCGAAGGAAACGCGCAGGTCAGTGCCTCGACGCCGTCAGTCGACTACCAGGCGCAATACCCCTTCTTCGGGTACGGCGACGGACTCCTGTTCCATCACCGCGGCCACCACGGCTGAAGCCCGAAGCGTGCTACGGCTATTTGGGCTGGAGCGGGACGATCACACTCAAGGTCGTCCCGCTCCAGCCGCTGGCTTTTGCGGACAAGCCGATCGGGACCGATCGGCTTGTCGCATGAATATGCGTTGCGGCACAACGACTACGGATCATGCCTTGCTCGGGTTCGATGCCCTCGTGCTCGCAAGTGTTACCGATGATCATCGGCAAGATATTGTCCCGCAACGTAATCCGCCCAAGCGTCGGCGTGACGCCTCGCCACCAGACTGTTCGGTGAATGTAGAGCCGCAGCCGTCGTAACAGTCCTTCTGCTGCAGCGTTATCCGCGTGGCAAACGCTCGTGCGAACCAAATGGCTTGTGCCAGCCAAAACCACAAGGCCCGGCCACACCTCTACCCGACCTCGCCGCGCTGCTGTCCAGCTGGGAGCTGGAGCTGCACTCAGAACACAAGTCCACCAGTAGAATTGAGCAGGACACCATGGTGTCCGGTTGTTGCTGCGCTGGTGCCATGCCAACCGACAGACCCCGGCCGTGGACCGGACGCTGCTGTAAGGGGTCGCGGAAGTCCTGGCCGGCGCCCGCGCTCCATGTCGATGTCTCCGCTGCCTTGGCCGCAGATCCGTCACGCGGCGACCGGTAGGTATGGTCAGGAGGTGTTCAGGCACTTGGACAAGGTGATGTTGCACGCGGTCGGCGTGGCCGATTCGAAGGCCGACAAGCCGCGGCCCAAGGGTGGGTCAGATCTGGTCATTCTTCCCCGATGACGAGAAGGCCAAGAGCTGGGCGGCCAAGAAGCATCCTGAGGGTTACGAATGTGTCGTTTTCACGTCCAAGGGCGTCAAGTGATCACGGTCGTCGTGAGGCTGGGGGTTGGCTGCGCTGCTCGTCCTTGGCCACCGACGTGCTGCGGTGATGACGGCGCTGGCGGTGTACAGGCGTGGCTGATGCGACCCAGGCTCCGCCTGTTAGCTGCCCGTGGTGGTGCGCAGTTACAGCCGGCCAGGAGCACGGCCACCGGCCACGCAACCGGTCGTGGTTGAGGTTGATGGTTATAGCGACTGCGCCTAGGCGCCAAGAGCCCGACCCGGGGTAACCGGGTCGGGTCTCTGTGATGTGGCTGGCGTCCGTGGACCGGCCCCCGCTCCTGCCCAACCGCTACGCTGCGTGTCGCCGAAGGATGGTTGCAGCCTCAGGGCACATCGCGAGTAACGCAGCGTGGCCAAACTTTGGTGCGTCCGTCGGGTATCCAGCCCGAAACCATGCGACGACCTTGTTCAGTATTCCGTTCATTTCAGTACTCCTTTGCGAGGTGTGTTTGCACTTGCGAACCGATGTCGAGAAAAGCTCCCGGCACCTGCTGCAGCACTAGAAATTACGGATTGGCAGTGATCGTGGCTCGCTTGCGCGCACAAGCCGCGTACTAGGCAATTTTCAGCTTTTGCGCATTGTGCTCGGCGCGCAGATCGGCCAGGATCCGTGACGCCTCATACACCCCGTCCGAGACTGTGTGCGCGGCGGCGACCCCTGGAGGGCCGCCGCGCTGGCGTCGTGGCCTGTGCCGCTGACCCGTAGCGGCTGGTTCCAGTCAATGCCGATGCAGTCTCTCGGACTCTTGAGGTCACCGCGTCCCAGGGTGCAGGTACACGGCGTCGTCGGCGTCCACGATGAACCGTCTCAGCAGCGTCACGCCATGGCTGGCTCGAACTAAATGAACTTAATCGTGACCTGGCTCACGTCCTCGCCGAACATCCATACAGACCACTTTTGGATTTCAACTCGGAGGAAAGCGATGACCACGAATTTGGACAGGCCGCCTGTACAGGAGCCGCGGCGCCGCCGCGACCGCACCCACTGGCTCTACATCGCCGTCATTGTCGCGGTGCTGGCCGGCGTCGCCGTCGGCCTGCTCGCCCCCGACGTCGGCAAGAGCGTCGGCGTGCTCGGCACGATGTTCGTCAGCCTGATCAAGATGATGATCGCGCCGGTCATCTTCTGCACGATCGTGCTGGGCATCGGCTCGGTGCGCAAAGCCGCGACCGTCGGCAAGGTCGGCGGCCTGGCCTTCGTCTACTTCACGGTGATGTCGACGATCGCGCTGGCGATCGGCCTGGTCGTCGGCAATCTGATCCACCCCGGAAGCGGTATGCATCTGTCCGAAAGCGCGGCAGGAAAGGGCGCCGAACTCGCCGAAAAGGCGCACGAGTCCGGCGGAATCATGGACTTCATCCAGCACATCATCCCGAACACGCTCTTCTCGTCGCTGACGGAAGGCAATGTGCTGCAGGCGCTGTTCATCGCGCTGCTCGTCGGCTTCGCGCTGCAGGCGATGGGTCGCCAGGGCGAGCCGATTCTGCGCGGCATCGGGCATCTGCAGAAGCTGGTCTTCAAGGTGCTCGTGATGATCCTGTGGCTGGCCCCGATCGGTGCGTTCGGTGCGATCGCCAACGTCGTCGGCCAAACCGGCTGGACCGCGGTCACCCAGCTGCTGACGCTGATGCTCGGCTTCTACGTCACCTGCGTGCTGTTCGTGTTCGGGGTGCTGGGTGTGCTGCTGCGCACGGTGTCGGGCGTTTCGATCTTCAAGCTGGTGCGCTACCTGGCCCGCGAGTACCTGCTGATCTTCTCGACCTCGTCGTCTGAGTCGGCGCTGCCGCGGCTGATCGCCAAGATGGAGCACCTGGGCGTCGACCGCAGCACCGTCGGTGTCGTGGTGCCGACGGGCTACTCGTTCAACCTCGACGGCACGGCGATCTACCTGACCATGGCGTCGCTGTTCATCGCCGACGCGATGGGCGCTCCGATGTCCGTCGGTCAGCAGATCGGCCTGCTGGTGTTCATGATCGTCGCGTCCAAGGGTGCCGCCGGTGTAACCGGTGCCGGGTTGGCCACGCTGGCGGGCGGCCTGCAGAGTCACCGCCCCGACCTGCTCGACGGCGTCGGCCTCATCGTCGGCATCGACCGCTTCATGTCCGAGGCCCGCGCGGTGACCAACTTCTCCGGTAACGCGGTCGCGACGGTGCTGGTCGGTTCGTGGACCAAGACGATCGACCGCGCCAAGGTGAACGCCGTTCTGGGTGGCGAGGATCCATTCGACGAACTCACGATGGTTGACGACGATCACACCCCGCGCGCCGAAGAACCGGAGCAGGAGCGAATCCCTGCGCCTGCGTAGGGCGTGCGAAGGAAAGGCCCGGCCGAAACCCCTCACGGCCGGGCCTTTCTCCGCGTCTGAAAGTTTCTGAATTCCTTTTTGAACCCCCTGCGACCTCCGCCCGTTGAACCGGCTGACATCGACGAAACGGAAGAAACGGGGGCCCGCCATGCGTGCCATATTGCTCACACTTATTGCCTTGGCCGCGGCCGCCTGCGGGTTGATCGTTGCCCCTGCAGGTTTGGCCTCAGCCGAATCCGCAGTCGTCACGATCGGTCAACTACAAGCCCAGGGCTTCGACGTGAAGATCGACCGAGTCGGCAGCGCCCCACTGTCCGAGTGCGTGGTCACGAATGTGCGAAACCCAAGGGAGCGCACCGAATTCGTTCCAGTTCTCGGCGGACGCGATCGCGGCGGCGTCGTACCTGTGATCGTTGACCGGACGGTCACGGTATCGCTGGACTGCTCTCGCTGACAATGGGAGGCCCGGCCGGAGCAATTCGGCCGGGCCTCTCTCTATTCGGCGATACCACGAAAAATGTTGTCCACCAACGCGTCAACGAATTCATCTGTCAGGGGCTGATCCGGCAGCAGCAGCCGGTGATAGCAGGCACCCCACAGTTGATCCACCACCGTCTCGGGGTCCAGGTTTGCATGCAGCTGACCGCGTTCTTTCGCCGTCTCCATGGCTGCTACGGCCTTTGCCCGACGCGGTCCCGAATACCGCTGCAGATAGGCGGCTTTCAGCTCAGGATCGGACTGAGCCTGGCCGATCAGTTCTCCGACCACCGGGCCCGCCGGACCGTCGCGGATGACCCGCAGGAACGAATGCAACTGCGCGCGCAGGTCGTTTTCGATGTCGCCGGTGTCCGGGAAGACCAGCTGGGGATCGACCCTGTGGAAATAGCCGTCGAGCGCGAGGGCGCCTTTGGAGGGCCACCACTTGTAAATCGTCATCTTGCTGGCACCCGAGAGGTTGGCGACCTTCTCGATCGTGAAGCCACCCATCCCTTCGGCGAAAAGCAGTTCGGCCGCGGCATCGAGGATCTCCTTGCGCACTTCAGCGGCCGGGCGCCGTCCGCGTCCGCGCCGGGGTCGATCGGTCATGAGAATCCTCCCGGGAAAATATATGGACAGATCATACATTTAATGATTATATGGACAAACTGTACACAAGTAAGGGGACAGAGATGACTGACCGCGTTGCCATCGTCACCGGAGCATCGGGCGGCATCGGCCACACAGTCGCCGTCCGCCTCGCCCAGGCGGGCATGTCCGTAGCCGTGCACTACGCGGGCAACAGGGACCGCGCCCAGGGGGTCGTCGACGAGATCGTCGCCGCGGGCGGCCGCGCCATTGTGGTGCGCGCCGATGTCGCCGACGAAGCCCAGGTCGCGGCTCTGTTCGACGAGGTCGAGGCCGAGTTCGGGGGCGTCGACGTGGTGGTGAACACCGCGGGCATCATGCTGCTGTCGCCGCTGACCGAGCTGAACCTCGACGACTTCGACCGCATGCATCGCACCAACGTGCGCGGCACCTTCGTCGTCAGTCAGCAGGCCGCCGGCCGCGTGCGCGAGGGCGGCGCCATCATCAACTTCTCCAGCTCGGTCACCAAGCTGGCGCTGCCCACCTACACCGCCTATGCGGCCACCAAGGGTGCGGTCGATGCGATGACACTGATCCTGGCCAAGGAGATGCGGGGACGCGACGTCACAGTCAACGCCGTCGCGCCCGGCCCGACCGCTACGCCGCTGTTCCTCGACGGCAAGCCCCAGCAGGCGATCGACACCCTGCGCAACATGTCCCCCCTGGAACGGCTCGGCGAGCCCGATGACATCGCCGAGGCCGTCGCCTTCCTGGCCGGTCCCGCCCGGTGGATCAACGGCCAGATCATCTACGCCAATGGAGGACTGGTCTGAAATGAGCACACAAAAGGTTGTTCTCGTCACCGGCGCCTCGAGCGGGTTCGGCGCAATGACGGTGCGCGCCCTCGCGGACGCCAAACACGTTGTCCACGCGGGCATGCGGGACATCGGCGGCCGAAATGCCCAAGCCGCCGAGGCGGTCCGCCGCTATGCCGCCGAGCACAGCGTGACACTGCGGCCCATCGAGATGGATGTGTCGGATCAGGCCTCGGTTGACGGCGCGGTGGCCGCGGTTCTCGCGGAGGCGGGCCGCATCGAGGTGGTCATCCACAACGCGGGCCACATGGTGCTGGGCCCGACCGAGGCGTTCACGCCCGAACAGGTCGCGGCCGTCTACGACACCAACGTGCTGTCCACCCAACGCGTCAACCGCGCCGTGCTGCCTGCCATGCGCGCCCAACGCGACGGCCTGGTCCTCTGGGTCGGTTCGTCAAGCTCGCGTGGCGGCACACCGCCGTACCTCGGCCCGTACTTCGCGGCCAAGGCGGCAGTAGATGCGCTGGCGGTCAGCTACGCTGCCGAGCTCACCCGGTTCGGCATCGAGACGACGATCGTCGTGCCCGGCTCGTTCACGTCGGGCACCAACCACTTCGCCAACGCCGGACGCTCCGCTGACGAATACATCGCAACGGCCTATGAAGCCGAGTACCCGGCGCTGATGGACGAGGTCGGCAAGAAGCTGGCCGAAATGGCGCCCGACGATGCCGATCCTTTTGAGGTCGCCCGGCAGATCGTGAAAGTTGTTGACACGCCGAAGGGTTCGCGCCCATTCCGGGTGTACGTCGATCCAGCCGACGTCGGCGCCGAGGATGTGTTCCGGGTCGGCGACCGGGTGCGCCAGTGGTTCTACCAGAGGATCGGGCTCTCCGAACTACTCAGCGTGAGCAGTTCAGCGTCACCGAAATCGACTGGCTAGTGACCACCTGTACGAGCACCCGGTCACCATTCCTGCCGGGGCCGTTGTACGGCACCCACTGCGTGACCACCTGAGGGTTCCTTACGTTGGTCACCACGCATTGGTCCAGCGGCGCGGTGCCGACCCGGTCGATGTTGACGGTGTAGCCCTCGTTCTGGAGCCGGCTGATCAATTCCTGTGGCGACTCCTCGGCAGACGCGAGGCCCGCAGGGGCAGCGATCGCTCCGCACACACCCGCAGCGACCGCGGCGAGCATCCACTTTGTCAGCATGGCCGCACCTCCCGTTCCTGGGTCAATAGTCCCCCACCTACATCGCCATGGCGATCGAATTCGTTCCCGGTTGGCGCGCGGGAGTTCTCTGATCTGTCACGAAGCCGGGCCGGTGTCGGTTCATTTGTAATCAACAGTCACGTGCGTCACGTCAGCACAGCCAAGCCGACGGACGCGAGGCCGCCCGCCCCTAGCGCTCGGCGCGCTGGTACGCCGTCACGACCGCCGCCCCGCCCAGCCCGATGTTGTGCTGCAGCGCCGCGTTGACGTTGTCGACCTGCCGCTTGTCTGCCGTGCCGCGCAACTGCCATGTCAGCTCGGCGCATTGCGCCAGGCCCGTCGCACCCAGCGGGTGGCCCTTGGAGATCAGCCCGCCGGATGGGTTGACCACCCACCTGCCGCCGTAGGTGGTGTCGTTGTTGTCGATCAGCTTCGGGGCCTCGCCCTCGGCGCACAGCCCCAGCGCCTCATACAGCAGCAGCTCGTTGGCGGAGAAGCAGTCGTGCAGCTCGATCACCTGGAAGTCGGACGGGCCGAGCCCGGACTGGTCGTAAACCTTCTGTGCGGCTTGGACATTCATGTCGTAGCCGATGAGGTTTTTGGCGCTGCCGTCGAAGGTGCTGTCGAAGTCGGTGGTCATCGCCTGCCCGATGATCTCCACCGCCTGGCCGGCCAACCCGTGCTTGTCGACGAACGCCTCGCTGGCCACGATCGCCGCACCCGACCCGTCGGAGGTCGGCGAGCACTGCA
>DASQCE010000587.1:0-8855 GCA_035634855.1 Mycobacterium sp. | reverse complement strand
TGCGGGCTTGGTGTACACGGTGACGGTCATCTTCGGCACGGCTCCTCTGCGGACGGACTGGCAACTGATCGGGTATTGCATATCGCTCCAACTTCAGCGGCCCGCGGGCCCTCAAAATTCCAGGCGTCCGGGCCGCGCGCCCGGTGAGTCTGGGAACCGACACCGCCGGATTTCTGGGCCCCGGCCGACCCTGGAAGGTACAAGTACCGTGGGGGTCTGTCGGTGTTCGAGACACTACACCTAGTGTCCGACATTGCGAAGGGATACCAGATGTTCTGAATAACATTCTTGAAATTCCCTGGTCGTAAGGTCCCGGCCGTTGACACACCCGGCGTGTCGCAAGTCACATCCGATGCCCTGTCGCCGCCCATAACCAGGTTTTACCACCGGGCACCGACATCCCACGCGCGCCCACCGTCACGGTGACGTAACAGCAAATCCGCCGACGGGTTAGCAGACCCAACTGGATTCAGCAGCGCGCCTTGGCGGGGGCACAGATTCGCGTGCCGGGCGGCAGGGGTGCGCCGACCCCGCCCGCGCTCACGACGGCGCGCGGCGCGGTCCCGTCTGCCGCGGGAATCTTGAACGGCGCCGGCAGTATCGACGACACCGTTCGGGTGAGACCGAGGACCAGATCGTGTCCGCACATGCTCGACATGCTGCGCCGCATGGGCATGCTTCGTCGCGCGTAGTCGACTACCCGACTTTGCGGCATCGCGGTGCCTACCCGTCGTGCGCGCCGAGAACGGCGATCGCCGCCATCTCCCGCAGCCACTCTTCGGCGCGATCGGCGGACCACGCGTTGTCCTCCATCAGCGTGAAGAACCCCGAGTAGCCGAAGTAGAACCACAGCATGTCGTTGGCGTCGTCGACGCGCAGACCGGGTTTCAGCGCTCCCAGGTCGGCAAGCCGGCGAGCCGCCAGCAGCGTGCCCGCCCGATACCGATCGGTCGCGGTCCGCAGAGTTGCCGCGGCCGTCTCGTCCAACGGCGCGGTGGCGAGCACGATCTTCATCACGTCACCCCAGTCGCTGCGCATCCGCCGGCACGTGGAAGCGACGATGTCCAGGACGCCGTCGGCAGTGTCCGAGGCCTCGATGGCACGGTAAGCCTCATCCACTTCCGGCGCCTGCGTCCAGTCGTCGACCAGCGTGTGCAGCAAGCCCTGCTTGCCGCCCGCCACCGCATATACCGTCGCCGGCGACACCCGCGCCAGCGCCGCGACCTGGTCGACCTTGGTCGCCGTGTAGCCGCGCTCGACAAACAGTTCGCGAGCCGCCGCAATGATCGCCCGCCGCGTCGCTTCCGCATACTCTGCCCGTCGCGAGACGGTGCTCGTCTTCTCTGCCACGTTTACCAGACTAGCGCTCTGTTGAATAAAGTTCTAGTCTGCTAACTGGAGTTAGACTCTAGCCAGTTGATCACCCCTCTCAGGAAAGACCCTCCATGACCATCGATACTTACCCGCCCAACAGTCCGGCGACCGCCGGACCCATCTCCGCCACGCGAGTCCACCTGCCCGGATCCCCGGCGTTCGATGCCGGGACCCGGCTCTGGAACGGCGCAGTGACGCGACGTCCCGCAGCCGTCGTCCGACCGACGTCGTGCAGCGAGGTGCAGTCGGCACTGCGCTACGCGGCCGACACCGGCATTCCCGTCGCCGTCCGAGGTGGTGGCCACGACTGGGCTGGACGGGCCTTGGCCACCGGTGGATTGGTGATCGACCTGTCGCTCATGCGGCGGGTCGAGGTCGACGTGGCGTCGCAGACCGCATTCGTCTCGGGCGGGTCGACCGCAGCCGACGTCGTGGCAGCGACGGAGCCATTCGGCCTGGTGCCTGCGACGGGAACGTACGGCGGCGTCGGAATGGTCGGCCTGACCCTGGGCGGCGGATACGGACCGCTCAACGGCATCGCCGGACTCGCGCTCGACAACGTCGTGGCGTTCGAGGTAGTGCTCCGCGACGGAACAACGACGATCGTGGACGAACGACACGAACCCGACCTGTTTTGGGCGCTGCGCGGCGGCGGAGGAAACTTCGGAGTGGTCACCGGCATGCGGCTGCGCCTGCACGCACTCGACTCCGTCATTGCCGGCTTCATCGGCTTTCCGTGGGAGCAGGCCGAACAGATTTTCTGCCGCTATGACGTGCTGAACCCGACGATGCCCGACGAATTGACGGTGCAGATCGGTGTCCTGTCCGGGCCCGACTGCCAACCGATTGTGTTCATGGCTCCCGCGTGGTCAGGCGCGCCGGCAACCGGCGTCACGTGGATCGAACGGCTCAAGCGACTGGGGACACCGGTCGTCGCGGAGGTCGGTGAAATGCCTTATAGCGCGATGCTCGGACTGTTCGACCCGTACGTCATTGACGGCCGCCATTACGAGCTCCGCACGCGCACTGTGCGATCGCTCGGCGGCGATGTCATCCAGACGCTGCTGCGCGCCGGTGAGTCGCGAACCTCTGCACTCAGCGGCATCGCCATTCACCACTTCCACGGCGCTGCGACACGAGTCCCGCTCGGCGACACCGCGTTCGGCATACGCTCGGATCACTTCGTCGTCGAGATCGTGGCGGCGTGGGACCCCTCCGACAACGAGTCCCGTCACCGCGGCTGGGCCGACACGGTCTATTCCGAACTCGGCCCATACAGCCTTGACGGCGGCTACCCAAACCTCATCGGACCCGGACAGGCTGCCCAAGCCGACTCCGCGTACGGACCCAACGCGGGTCGCCTGTTGGCGGTCAAACGCCGCTACGACCCGGGAAACGTGTTCTCTGCGACGCCGCTGCCGTCATCGGCCTAGCCGGGACACCGTGCGTGTCAGGCGACTTCGGCTGCAAGCTTGCCCACGACGTCGCGCAAGTTCGCGGCCACCTCGGCGTTCTCCCGCGCATGCTTGCCGTCGAGGGACTTGACCGGCACCGAGAGCTTGAGGTCCTCGACGACCCGCGGCCCGGCGATGCCGAACGACTTGCGCGTCTCGTCGTGCGCCCACACGCCGCCGTACTGGCCAGCCGCCGCACCGACGACCGCCAGCGGCTTGTCCTTCAGCGCGCCGTTGCCGAACGGCCGCGACAACCAGTCGATCGCGTTTTTCAGCACGCCGGGGATGCTGCCGTTGTACTCCGGGGTCACGACCAGGGCCGCGTCGGCCTCGGCGGCCGCGGCCCGCAGCGCGACGACGGGCTCGGCGACGTCGTCGTTGTCGATGTCTTCGTTGTAGAAGGGCAGCTCACCCAACCGGTCGAACAGCTGCAGGCTCACCCCCTCCGGCGGCGCCTCGACCGCGAGCTCGCCCAGCTGTCGGTTGATCGACGCGGCGCGCAAACTTCCCAGCAGCACCAGCACCTTGATGTCGGACATCTTCATGTTTCCCTTCGCCATTGTTAAGTCTTTGCACGAGCTAACCGGACCGCAGTCCGAATTATTCCGTCTGAACTAAACTGCAGCCATGACCGCAACTCCCCCTCTGCGCGAGTTGCCGGTCACGGATCAAGCGCCTCAGGAGCGGGGCGACGCTGCCCGTAACCGCACGTTACTGATAGACGCTGCGCGGCGCCTCATAGCCGAACGCGGCGCCGACGCGGTAACGACCGACGACATCGCCGCGGCCGCCGGGGTGGGCAAGGGCACGCTGTTCCGGCGCTTCGGCAGCCGGGCCGGCCTGATGATCGTGCTGCTCGACGAGGACGAGAAGGGCGAACAGCAGGCGATGATGTTCGGCCCGCCCCCGCTAGGTCCTGGCGCCCCTGCGCTCGAGCGACTGGTCGCCTACGGGCGCGACCGGCTGAGCTTCGTTCACACCCACCATGCGCTGTTGTCCGACGCGAATCGCGACCCGCAGATGCGGTTCAACGACCCAATGATGCTGCACCACCACCACATTCGCGTCTTGCTGGAAGACGCGGGGACCACTGGTGACCTCGATGCTCAGGCCTTCGCGCTGCACTCGCTGCTCGACGCCGACTACGTTCAGTTCCAGCTGACCGTGCGCGGCCAGACGCTCGAGCAGCTCGGCGATGCGTGGGAAAGCGTGGCGCGCAAGCTCTGCGGCACATGACGCCAAGGTGGGTCCTGCATGTCGACCTCGACCAGTTCCAGGCCGCGGTGGAAGTGCGCCGACGGCCCGAACTTGCCGGCCTGCCAATCATTGTCGGCGGCAACGGCGACCCCAACGAGCCGCGCAAGGTGGTCACGTGCGCGTCCTACCCAGCGCGCAAATTCGGCGTACATGCGGGCATGCCGCTACGCTCCGCGGCCCGCAAGTGCCCGGATGCGACGTTCCTACCGCTGGACACGGCCGCCTACGACGAAGCGTCTGAAGAGGTGATGAATTTGCTGCGCGACCTCGGCCATCCAGTCGAGGTGTGGGGCTGGGACGAGGCGTACATCGGCGCCGGCGTCGACAACCCCGTACAGCTGGCCGAGCAGATCCGCGAGGTGATCGGTCAGACAGAGTTGTCGTGCTCGGTGGGCATCAGCGACAACAAACAGCGCGCCAAGGTGGCGACCGGGCTCGGCAAGCCGGCCGGCATCTATCAACTCACCGATGAGAACTGGATGGCGGTGATGGGCGATCTCGAGGTCGACGCGTTGTGGGGCGTCGGACCGAAAACCGCCAAAAAGCTTGCCGGCATGGGCATTACCACCGTTGCCGACCTCGCCGCCACCGATGCCACGCTGCTCACATCGTCATTCGGCCCGACGACCGGGCTGTGGCTCCTGCTGCTGGCCAAGGGTGGAGGCGACACCAACGTCAGCGCAGAGCCGTGGGTGGCGCGATCCCGCAGCCATGTCATCACCTTCGCGAAGGACCTGACCGATCGCACCGAGATCAACTCCGCTGTAATCGAACTCGCGCGGCAGACGCTCACCGAGATCGTGGCTCAGGGGCGCGTTGTCACCCGGGTGGCGGTCACCGTGCGCACCAGCACGTTCTATACCCGGACCAAAATTCGCAAGCTCGCCGCGGCGAGCACAGACGCAGATGTGATCAACGAAACCGCATTGGACCTTCTCGGCCTCTTCGAACTCGACCGGCCGATCCGCCTACTCGGTGTTCGCTTGGAGCTCAAGCCTCCCGAAGGCGGATACTGAGCCACCCATGCTGAACACCATCGCCATCCGCGGTTACCGCTCGCTGCGCGAAGTCGTGCTGCCGCTCGCCGGGCTCACCGTCGTCACCGGCGCCAACGGCACCGGCAAGTCGTCGCTGTACCGGGCATTGCGCCTGCTCGCCGACTGCGGACGCGGCGAGGTGATCGGTTCGCTCGCTCGCGAGGGTGGACTGGAGTCTGTGCTTTGGGCCGGCCCGGAGCAACTCGGTGGCGCGCGCAGGACCGGAAAGGTCGAGGGCACCATCCGAACCGGACCGGTCTCACTCGAACTCGGCTTCGCCTCAGATGATTTCGGCTACCTGGTCGATCTCGGACTGCCGCAGATGGCGGGGCACAATTCGTTGTTCGCGCTCGACCCGGAGATCAAGCGCGAGGCGGTATTCGTGGGCCGGGTGATGCGGACCGGCTCGACGTTGGTGCGCCGCACCCGCGACTACGCGGAAGCCAGCGCGGAATCCGGGCGGGGCTTCGACGAGATGACGAGGTCGTTGCCGCCCTATCGCAGTGTGCTCGCCGAATACGCCCACCCAGGCGCGCATCCGGAACTCGCCGCCGTCCGCCACCGGCTGCGTAGCTGGCGGTTCTACGACGGCTTCCGGGTGGACGCGGCCGCACCGTCGCGGCTCCCCCACGTCGGCACCCGCACGCCGGTACTCTCCGACGACGGCGGGGATCTGGCGGCCGCCGTGCAGACGATCATCGAGGCCGGATTCGACGACCTTCAGCGTGCCGTCGCCGACGCCTTCGACGGTGCGACCGTGTCGGTGGCCGTCCGCGACGGGCTCTTCGATCTCCAGCTGCGGCAGCACGGCATGTTGCGACCTCTGCGCGCCGCCGAACTCTCCGACGGCACACTCCGATTCCTGCTTTGGGCCGCCGCCCTGCTGAGCCCGCAGCCCCCTTCTCTGATGGTGCTCAACGAGCCGGAGACCTCACTGCACCCAGACCTGGTGCGGCCGTTGGCGTCTCTGATCCGGGCGGCGGCGAGTCAGACGCAGGTCGTCGTCGTCACCCACTCGAAGGCGATGCTGGAGTTTCTGGACACCGTGTCAGTCACCGACGCCGAGGACGGCGTCGCGGTCGAGATCGAGTTGCACAAAAAGCTCGGTGAGACGCGGGTAAAGGGGTTGGGCATGCTGACGATGCCGCCCTGGGATTGGGGAAAACGGTAGGCAACGCTCGACAGTTCGCACGTCGGTCAACTTCCGTTCACCAAAATCCCGTTCAATTCGCTCGGCCAATTCCGTCGAGCGAAGAGTCCCTATGGCGGTCAAGACCTGGTATCGAGCCAGCGGCGTCGTGGGGGCCGCAGCTGTCCTCGTACTCGTGGGATAAGAAGGAGTCCAGCGGCGACACCCTCAGCCGCGCCGCGAGCGGCGACCTGGCCACCAACGGCGGCGCCCGCCGGGAGAACGGCGATCAGACTCAGATCATCCGGGATGCCATCAACGGCTCTGGCGCCCGCAACGTGATAATGCTTCTCGGTGATGGCATGGGCGATTCCGAGATCACCGTCGCCCGCAACTATGAGAAAGGCGCGGGCGGCAGCTTCGCCGGACTCGACGCGTTCCCGATGACCGGGCAGTACACGACCTTCGCCCTGAATAAGGACGGCAAGCCGAACTACGTCACGGACTCGGCCGCGAGCGCAACAGGATGGTCCACAGGGACGAAGACCTACAACGGCGCGCTGGGTATCGACATCAGGGGCACAGCGCAGAAGACGATCCTCGAGCTCGCGAAGGACCAGGGCTTCGCCACCGGCGACATCACCACGTCGGAGATCCAGGACGCGACGCCTGCCGCGTTGTTCTCGCATATCAGTGAGCGGGACTGCTACGGGCCCGAAGAGATGACCAAGGACTGCGCAGGCGAAACCCTCGAAAAGGGCGGAAAGGGCTCGGTCACCGAACATCTGCTCGCCACGCGTCCCGACGTCACGATGGGCGGCGGCGCCGAGACCTTCGCGCAGACCGCAACGGCAGGCGAGTATCAAGGTAAGACCCTCGAAGTGCAGGCCAAGGAACGCGGATACCAGATCGTCCGCACCGCAAGCGAATTGGCCAACGTCAGCAAGGCTGATCAGGACGCTCCGTTGCTCGGGCTGTTCGCCGACGGCAACATGCCGGTGCGCTGGGCCGGTCCCGTCGCGGTGCGGCAGGGCTACTTGCAGCCCGCCGCCAAGTGCACCGACAACCCCAAGCGCGGCGCGGAGGTACCGACGCTGGCCGACATGACGACCAAGGCCATCGAGCTACTCGCAGCGCGCACAGAAGGCGCGCAGAACCCTGCCAAGGGCTTCTTCCTACAGGTCGAGGGCGCGTCGATCGACAAGCGTGACCATGCGGCGGATGCATGCGGCCAGATCGGTGAGACCGTCGACTTCGACGAGGCCGTGCAGAAGGCCCTCGAGTTCGCGAAGAAGGACGGCAACACCCTCGTGATCGCGACCGCGGACCATGGTCACAGCAGCCAGATTGTCGAAAACGTCAGTGAGGACGATCTGCGCAGCGCTGCCGAGGAGGCCAAACTGCCGATCGAGCGGGTGCGCGATCTGATGTACCCGGGCCTGACGCTCAAGCTGACCACTGCCGACAGCGCCGAGATGACGGTCAGCTACGGCACATCGTCAGACGTCGCCGCGGAGGATGAGACCCACACGGGCACGCAGGTGCGCATCGCCGCATTCGGTCCGCGCGCGGCCAATGTCGTCGGCCTCACCGATCAGACGGATCTGTTCTTCAAAATGACCGACGCGCTGGGCATCAAGCGCTAGCCACGTCGCGCAGGCCGCAGCGCGCGGGTGAAGAACACGTTGACCCGTTGCATCGCAATGCTGTACGGCCACCATGCCGTCCGCTTGAACAGGTACAGCACACGGATGTCGGGTGAGGTGTAGATCAGAAAACGGTTCTTCCGCATACCGTCGAAAATCCTGTCGGCGACGTGTTCGGGCGACACCGCGTGGCCGCTGAAACGGTTGGTCCACTTCTGCACGCGCGGGTCGTCGCGGTCCACCCCTGCGATCTGAACCGATTGCACCAGGGGGGTTTTCACCGCGCCCGGCACCACCACAGAAACACCGATGCGGTGACGGGCCAGGTCGAATCGCAATACTTCAGAAAGGCCACGGAGTCCGTACTTACTCGCGCTGTAGGCGGCATGCCATGGCAACGCGACGAGTCCCGCGGCCGACGACACGTTGACCAGGTGACCGCCGCGGCCCGCCGCCACCATCGGCGGCGGGAATGTCTCGATGACGTGAATCGGGCCCATCAAGTTGATGTCGATCATCGACTTCCAATGCTGATGCGTGAGTTGGTCGATGGTGCCCCACGCCGACACCCCCGCGATGTTCATCACCACATCCATCGCCGGGTGGCTGGTGTGGATGTCCGCCGCGAAGGCGGCAACCTCGTCGTAGTCGGAGATGTCCAGTGCGCGGTATTCGGGCACCTTCGCGCCCAGCGCCCGTGCGTCGAGGACGGTCTTCTCCAGGCCCTCGGCGTCGCGGTCAGTAAGGTACAGCTCGGCGCCGTCTGCGGCCAGCTTCAGCGCGGTCGCGCGGCCGATCCCGCTGGCGGCCCCGGTGATGAAGCAACGTTTGCCCGAAAAGCCGCTCCCCTGCGCCATGGCGGTGAGAATACCGTCGCGGCTACTGGTCACCCCAGAACGCGGTGAGCCACAGCCGCTCGACGATGTCGACAGCGCGTGCGGGGTCCTGGCCACGTCCG
>DASQCE010000586.1:0-23257 GCA_035634855.1 Mycobacterium sp. | reverse complement strand
GCCACCTGGTGGATCCGGCAGGCGATCACCCGCGCGATGGCCGACCAGGCCCGCACCATTCGCATCCCCGTGCACATGGTCGAGGTGATCAACAAGCTCGGCCGCATCCAGCGTGAGCTGCTGCAGGACCTGGGCCGCGAGCCCACGCCCGAAGAGCTAGCCAAGGAAATGGACATCACGCCAGAGAAGGTGCTGGAGATCCAGCAGTACGCGCGCGAGCCGATCTCACTGGACCAGACGATCGGTGACGAGGGCGATTCTCAACTCGGCGATTTCATCGAGGACTCGGAGGCCGTTGTCGCGGTTGACGCGGTGAGCTTCACGCTGCTGCAGGATCAGCTGCAGTCGGTGCTGGAGACGCTCTCCGAGCGCGAGGCGGGCGTGGTACGTCTGCGCTTCGGCCTGACCGACGGCCAGCCCCGCACGCTCGACGAGATCGGCCAGGTCTACGGCGTCACTCGCGAACGCATCCGGCAGATCGAGTCCAAGACGATGTCAAAGTTGCGGCACCCCAGCCGTTCTCAGGTCCTTCGGGACTACCTCGACTGACGGCTTGGACGAGAAGGCTCCGCGGATCCCGCCTCTGGCGCTGGTCCGCTCGATCGACACGTCCGGGCAGGCCTGCAACGGCTGAATCGTCCTCCCTCCCGGTGGGCTCAACGTGATGGAGCTGCTCACGGGCCCCTGCACCGCGCGGGCGATCTACGTCGCGGTCAAACTCGGCATCCCGGAGGAGCTGGCCAAGGGCCCGCTAACCCCAAGGAGGTGGCCCGCCGGGTGGTCGCGGACTCCGATGCGGTCTACCGGTTGATGCGGGCGCTGGGTTCCGGCTGAACCGGGTGGTCCACACTGCCACGCCGGGGTCGATCATCGAGGCTGTCACCGCCTGATCAGCTCCGCGAATCACGCCATGCCAGAGCGGCTTTCAACTCGGCGAGGTCGTAGCCGCCTTGCGCGACCACCGATACGGTGAACAGCGTTGCGCCGGCATCGGCGAACCGGTCCGCGCCGTCTGCGCTCAACCACGACACCGCGCGTTCGATCTCGCGGTCGTCGCGCCCGATGCGCTGGGTCTGCTCGACGAGAATTGCGTTCTTACGCACAAACGTCTCCACTTCAACACCGGAGTGCCAAATGTCGGCGAAGCGAGCGACAGCGGGAATGGTCTTCTTCTCCCCGCCACCGCCGATCAGAACCGGGATCTTTCGTAGCGGTGGCGGGACCAGCTTGGTGAACCTGTCCTCGATGCGTTCGAGCGCATCGACGAACACCTCATGGCGCGACGAAACAGTACCGAAGTCGTACGAGTATTCGGTGTAGTCCGGTTGGTACCAACCCGCGCCGAGCCCGAGGATGAGGCGACCGCCGCTGATGTGGTCAACGGTGCGGGCCATGTCCGCGAGCAGGTCGGGGTTGCGAAACCCCGCTCCGCCGACCAGAAGCCCGAGCTCAGCGCGGCTCGTGATCTCCGCCCATGAGGCCAATGCCGTCCAGCTCTCGAAGTTGGGCAACATCGGCGGGTTGGGCGCGGTGATGGGCCGACCGTTCTTGTCGCGGCCGGTGACCGCTGGAACCAGGAAATGGTCATAGCCGAAGATCGCGTCGGCGCCGACGTCCTCGGCGCGAAGGACTGTGTCGCGCCAGACCACATAGCTGGATGCGCCGGCGGGCGGAATCTGCGCGGCGATGCGAATCGGTCGTGTCATGGATCCTCCGTTCGGTGTCACTAATGTGCGACTGCGCGGCTGCGGAGAATATTCCAGCCCGGTTTATCCCTTACCTGATGGCGCGTCTGTGTGAGAGCTGAACGTTGCGTCACCGTCAGCTCAAAACCCTTGCCGCCTCAGCGCTTCCGGTCGCGCACCTTGTATGTCGACGGCCACGACTCTCGAGTCTCGTCGCCTACCAGCGGAACACCCTTGCTGCCGATCCTGATGTCGTAGGCCTCTTTGCCGGCGCCGACCTCCCGGTTGGCGTGTTCGGTGGCGAGGTAGATCAGTTGATCGATCTCGGCTTCGGCGAACGCCACGAACGTCGTCTTGCGCACGATGTCCTCCGGTGCCGGAGCCATCTTCTCGGGCAGGACCCGCGACGCGAGCGCTGCCAGGCCCAGCAGCGAGAACGGGATGACCCAGTAACAGACGAACGACAACGGCGTCTTGGTGTCGAGAATCGTCGCGTCGCCCTGCACGATGGGCGGGATCGCCGAGGACACCGTCATGCCGGCGAACGCCGCGACCCAGATCCACGTCAACAGCTTCGTGATGCGGCCGAACAGCTCGCTCTCGACCACCTCCTTCGGCTGATCGACTTCGGCGAACTCACGTACGAACGGCCTGCCGACAAGCACGCCGATCAATGCGACGAGGAAGATGCCGGCGTTGCTCAGCGGCTGTATCCACCGCTCCATGAACGACTGGCTCAGCGTGAACGTCAGCACCGTCAATATCAAAAATGTTGCGACTGCACCGATTTCGAGGGTGCGTCCAGGCGCTCCTCTGACCCGCCCGATCACGAACGAAAGCACGGCGACCGCGAGCGCGACCAACACCGCTGTCGTGAAGGGAACGTTGCCGACAAGCACCCAATAGACGATCCACGGCGCAAAGCCCAACAGAATGCCCACGAAGGGTCAGTCTAGGTTGTCAGTCAACGCCGGAACTGTAAACCTCTTGCGCGACCGATATTCGCGGCTAGTTTGAACTGATGGTGCAGCGCAGGACGGTGTCATCGGGCTCGGAGTACGAGTCAGTCGTCGGCTATTCGCGCGCCGTCCGCACCGGCCCGCACATCGCGGTCGCGGGCACCACCGGTGGCGGCGACGGTATCGCCGCACAAACGCGAGAGGCGCTGCGGCGCATCGAGATTGCGTTGCAGAAGGTCGGCGCGTCACTGTCCGACGTGGTGAGGACCCGGATCTACGTCACCGACATCTCGCGCTGGCAGGAGGTCGGCGCCGTCCACGCCGAGGTGTTGGGCGACATCCGGCCGGTCGCGACCATGGTCGAAGTCTCGGCGCTGATCTCTCCCGAGCTGCTGGTCGAGATCGAGGTCGACGCTTACCGCGAGGCCTAGTCGGTCTCCGCGCGCAGCGGAGCAAACCGGCCGTCGCCGTCGGGACGGTAGGGCGTGACGTTTATCACGGCGTTGACGGGTAATTCTCCGTACAGGTGCGGGAACAACATGGCATCGGGATCGCTGGCGACCCCAGGTTCCCAGCGGACGGGAGAAGTCAGTCGTGCCGGGTCGATGCGTAACAGCACCAAGTCGGTGCGACCGGAGTAAAGCCGGTTGGCCGGCAGATGCACCTGTTCAGGGGTCGACAGATGCACGAAGCCGCTCACATCCAGTGATTCCGGGCGATGCTCGCCCCGGGCCTGCGCCGAGCGCCATTCATCGTTGCTGCAGAGGTGAACCAAGACGCTGCGGGATGGACTCATACCGCCAGCCTGCTCCGCTCGCAATTCGACGCAGGCGTGAGACACGACACACCCGTAAACCCCCGGGGAACAAGGCCGGATCCGAAAACGTCTGAGAAGGTGGATGTACCCGAAGCATTTACGGAGGTGGCCATGAACGCGACGCTTATCAGTCCCGAACTGACCAGGGCTGACCGCTGCGATCGTTGTGGAGCCGCCGCACGCGTACGCGCGAAGCTCCCGTCGGGCGCCGAGTTGCTCTTCTGCCAACATCACGCGAACGAGCACGAAGCGAAGCTGGTCGAACTGGCCGCGGTTCTCGAAGTCAGCCCGCTGGAGCAGTAGCACCGAATCAGGGGCATGCTGGACTGGTCATGAATGACCAGTCGCCGCCAAAGCCGTCACGTCACCACATATGGCACATCTCGCGGCGCACGTTGTCGAAGAGCTGGGACGACTCAATCTTCTCGGAGTCCGCACAGGCGGCGTTTTGGTGTGCGCTGTCCCTGCCACCCCTGCTACTGGGAATGCTTGGCAGCCTCGCCTACGTCGCGCCGCTGTTCGGTCCCGACACGCTGCCCACAATTCAGGAGCAGTTGATCAGCACGGCTGGCCGGTTCTTCTCCCGCAACGTTGTCAACGAAATCATCGCGCCGACCGTGCGGGACATCGTCAAGGGCGCCCGCGGTGAGGTGGTGTCGGTGGGATTCGTCATCTCGCTGTGGGCGGGCTCGTCGGCCATCTCGGCGTTCGTCGATTCGATCACCGAGGCCCACGATCAGACAGCGCTGCGTCACCCGGTGCGCCAACGGTTCTACGCGCTGGGCCTGTATGTGGTGATGCTCCTCGGGGCGATCGTGACGGCGCCGTTCCTCGCACTTGGGCCGCGCAAGATCGCCGGGTTCCTCCCGGACAGCTGGGACAGCGTGCTGGCCTACGGCTACTACCCTGTCCTGTTCCTGGCCCTGGTCGTGGCGATGAACGTCCTCTACCGGGTGTCGCTGCCTGAACCGTTGCCGTCGCACAGGCTCCTCATCGGCTCGGTGCTGGCGACCGTGGTGTTCCTGGTCGCCACGTTCGGGCTGCGCGTGTATCTGACCTGGATCACGAGCACGGGCTACACCTACGGCGCGCTGGCCACCCCGATCGCGTTCTTGTTGATCGCCTTCTTCCTCGGCTTTTCGATCATGCTGGGGGCCGAGCTGAACGCCGCTATTCAAGAGGAGTGGCCGGCGCCGGTCACCCACGCGAAGCGGTTCCGGTGGTGGTTGGAGGAAAGGGCAGAGTCGCGGAACGGATCCCGCCCGGTCGCCGATGAGCCGCTCGGGCGAAGAACAGAAAGCGCCGATGAGCCGCTCGGGCGAAGAGCAGAAAGCGGCGTGCAGCCGGCGGCTACCACCGCGGACGGCGACGCTACTTCTTGAGCTTCTCGAAGATCCGCTTGCACTCGGGGCACACCGGCGAACCCGGCTTGGCGGCCTTCGTAACCGGAAACACCTCGCCACACAGCGCGACGACGTGCGTCCCCATCACGGCGCTTTCGGCGATCTTGTCCTTCTTCACATAGTGGAAGTACTTCGGGGTGTCGCTGTCGGTCCCGTCGTCGACGCGTTCGTCGGTGTCGGTGCGCTCGATCGTCTGGGTTCGCATGTGACCATTTTGCCCGTAAGAAATCCGGCGCGTACAGCAGACCACGAGTGTGGAACAGTGGAGGTATGAAACACGGCCCCGAGCTGAGTTTCGACGACGACGGCAGGCCCGTCCTTATCACCCGCGCGGCAGCGCCCTACGAGGAACAGCATCGCGAGCGGGTGCGGAAGTATCTGACCCTGATGTTCTGGCGCATCCCCGCGCTGATCCTGGCTGCGGTCGCGTACAGCATCTGGCACAACGGGCTCATTTCTCTGGCGATCCTTCTCGTATCGGTGCCACTGCCGTGGATGGCGGTGCTGATCGCCAACGACCGCCCGCCGCGGCGGGCCGAGGAGCCGCGGCGCTACGACTCACGCCGTCGGATACCGCTTTTTCCGACGGCCGAGCGGCCCGCTCTCGAGCGCGGCTCACACCCCTCGTCGCAACCGGACGGCGGCGAGCCGCCTCCCGATGTCCCCAGCTGAGGAAGTTCTGGCTCTATTCTCAGCACATTCTCAGGTCGACTGCGGATAACCGCAGATCAGAAGGTGTGAACCGGCCGACGGGTGGGAACTCTTAGCGGGACGTGGGCGTTGTAGCTCATGACAGTTCGACCCGATCAGGAGGCCGTCATGGCAAATGCCACCACCACCCGCATCGACTCCGACCTGGACGCCCAAAGTCCGGCCGCTGACCTCGTGCGCGTGTACTTGAACGGCATTGGCAAAACGGCGTTGCTCAATGCCGCCGATGAGGTCGAACTCGCAAAGCGCATTGAGACGGGCCTTTACGCCCAGCATCTGCTCGACACGCGGAAGCGATTGGGCGAGAACCGCAAACGTGATCTTGCCGCGGTCATCCGCGACGGCGAGGCTGCCCGTCGTCATTTGCTGGAGGCGAACCTTCGACTGGTCGTGTCGTTGGCGAAGCGCTACACCGGTCGCGGCATGCCGTTACTGGACCTCATCCAGGAGGGGAACCTGGGTCTGATCCGCGCGATGGAGAAGTTCGACTACAGCAAGGGATTCAAGTTCTCGACCTATGCCACCTGGTGGATCCGTCAGGCGATCACCCGCGGTATGGCTGACCAGAGCCGCACCATCCGGCTGCCGGTTCACCTCGTCGAGCAGGTGAACAAGCTCGCCAGGATCAAGCGCGAGATGCATCAGAACTTGGGCCGTGAGGCCACCGATGAGGAGCTGGCCGCCGAATCGGGCATTCCGGTGGACAAGATCACCGACCTGCTCGAGCACAGCCGCGATCCTGTGAGCCTGGACATGCCGGTCGGCAGCGACGAGGAAGCCCCGCTGGGTGATTTCATCGAGGACGCCGAGGCGATGTCGGCCGAGAACGCGGTGATCTCCGAGCTGCTGCACACCGACATCCGCCACGTGCTGGCGACGCTCGACGAGCGCGAGCAGCAGGTCATCCGGCTGCGGTTCGGCCTCGACGACGGCCAGCCGCGCACCCTCGACCAGATCGGCAAGCTGTTCGGGTTGTCCCGGGAGCGCGTGCGCCAGATCGAGCGCGAGGTGATGGCAAAGCTGCGCAACGGCGAGCGTGCCGACCGGCTGCGGTCATACGCAAGCTAGCCAGCGATAGATGAACCCCGCCGGTTGACCGGCGGGGTTCGCGCTGTCTCGGGCGGCGATGTTGCGGCCCAGTTTTCCCAGCTTGACCGGTAGACTCTGGCGTGACGGAGGGTTGCCTAATGAACGATCTTGTCGATACCACCGAGATGTACCTGCGGACCATCTACGACCTCGAAGAAGAGGGCGTAGTGCCGCTGCGCGCCCGCATCGCCGAGCGGCTCGAGCAGAGCGGACCCACCGTCAGCCAGACCGTGTCGCGGATGGAGCGCGACGGGCTGCTGCACGTCGCCGGTGACCGCCATCTGGAACTCACCGACAAGGGCCGCGCCCTCGCCGTCTCCGTGATGCGCAAGCATCGACTCGCCGAGCGGCTGCTGGTCGATGTGATCGGGCTGCCGTGGGAAGAAGTGCACGCCGAGGCATGCCGGTGGGAGCACGTGATGAGTGAGGACGTCGAGCGCAGGCTGGTGCAGGTGCTCAACAACCCGACGACATCTCCTTTCGGCAATCCCATCCCCGGCCTGTCCGAACTCGGCGTCGGCCCTGACTCGGGCAGCGATTACGTGAACCTGGTGCGGCTTACAGAGCTGCCGTCCGGGATGCCCGTCGCGGTCGTGGTGCGGCAGCTCACCGAACACGTCCAAGGCGACATCGAATTGATCGCAAAGCTCAAGGACGCCGGCGTGGTGCCCAATGCCAGGGTGACTGTCGAGTCCAACGACCGCGGCGGCGTGATGATCGTGATACCTGGACACGAGCAAGTCGAGCTCCCCCACCACATGGCGCACGCTGTGAAGGTCGAAAAGGTCTAACAGCGCTGGGGGTACCTCCCGCTTGCGGGGGAGAGCGCTGGGGGACTCCCCTCGCAAGCGGTGGGCCCACCCGCCCGGAGGGCAGGGGGACGACCCGGGATGTCCTGAGCGCCAACACTTATCCGGCCCGCCGGCCATACGCCTGCATCCGCGGTAATCGCACGCCGAGCCGATCGGCAAGCCGATAACCTGTGATCGCCAGATCGCGGATCTTTTCTGGCCTCAGCCCGGACTGCAGCGCGGTGTCCAGCATGCCGGCCATGCGGTGCGCCGGGTCGCAGCGCAGCGCCGCTTCCAGCGACAGGCCGGCAAGCGGGCCGTCGCCGCGCGCGTAGGCCGAGAACGCCAGCAGCACGAGGGCCTCGACACGCCACGGCTCCGGCAGGGTGCGCGACAGCAGTGCCCACAGCGACTCGGCCTGCCCGGCATTCTCGCCCACCGCCAGCGCGTAGAGGGTGTCCCGCACCCGAAGATCGGTCAGCGCCCAGGCCAGCCGCGCCAGTTCGTCGTCGCCGAGTTCCGCGACGTCGGCCACCCGAGCGGCCGCGGCGATGGCCGCTTCGACGTCGGCGCGCGCCGCGTCGTCCGGACGTTGCGCCGGATCCGGTTTGCAGTCCCCGATGACATCGGCGAGCGCGTCGGCTCGGGCGGGATCGATGACTTCGATCACCTCTTGCAGCTCGGCGCGTCGGGCGTACAGCCGGCGCCCGTCCAGGACCGCGGCCACGGCCAGCGGCGACGCCGACGGGTCCTCCACAGTGCCCTCGTTGCCGCAGCCGTCGGCGCAATGCCACCGCCCGCCGACGGCGACCCGGTCGACAACGTGCGCCGCTAGCAGTTCGATCCCGCGGCTGGCCAACGCCGTCGTCAGGCCTTCGGCCAGCTCGCGGTATTCGTCGTTGCACGTCCGGCAAGTCGCGCCGTCCTCGTCGATCAGCACCGCGATCGCCGAATCGGGTTTCGCCGCCGCGGCCACATCGGCGATGTGCGCGAGCGAGTGCAGCAATTCCTCCGAAAGGTCAACGCGCATAACGCATCCCATTTCGCCGCGGTCCACGGTCACGAGCACGAGAGATTTCTCCGGCACGAAACCGAGCACGGCGGGTAAGGCCGCGATCAGAACGCCGGGCCGGTTGAGGTGAAAGTCGGGTGGTTGCGATCTCGTCATGGCGCCAAGGTCGCAACCTGCACCGTCGGCTACGCCAGAAACGGCCGCCGCCCGCGGGTGTCTGGGGATGAATTCAGGACTGGGGAGAAACTACGGACCGCCGACGCGATGCACCTTGAGCACCGCGTCGGTGAACACTGTGTCCAGCGCTTGGGTGTCCGGGGCGACGTCGGGCGCGGCTTCCGACGTGCCCTCATGCAGCCAGGTGGCGCTGACGCGTATATCGCCGATCTGAGCGGCCAGCGTCAACGTCCTGCGCATCGACCCCGATGACCCGGCAGTCACGGTCTGGTCGACGGCGTAACTGTCGTCGGCGTTCACCGGCGGAGCCGGCAGCACGGCGACAGTGACCTCGGACATGTCCTCGCCGCGCACAGCGGTGAACGATGGGCACGCGATCAGTTGTTCGGCGCGGTCACCCAGCGACGTCGCGGGCCGCGTCACCATGACGATGAGACTGCTGGCGTCCTGGCTGTCGATGCCCTGGACGGCAGCGGTGTCATGGGGCGCCCGCGGAGGGGGCGCGCACTGCGGCGGGTTCACCACCGAGGCAGCGGCGACGCCGTCGACGTCCTGCAGTGCCCCGTACACCGCAGTGGCGTCGAGCACGACGGCGGGATAGCGCGCGGGAAACTCTCCGGGTTCGATCAGCAAGTCCGCCAGCCGAATCGGAGCGGGCTCGGCACCGGGCGCGACCGGTACGACAGTGCCGGGGATCGCACGGGTGCAGCCGACGAGCACCGCGACCACCATGGCAAGCGCGCACCCGCGCAAGCACCGCGTAAGTGTGCCGAGCATTTCTGTCATCGTCTCACCGGCCGCCTGTCAGGCGGGTCAGGCGCGCCACGAATGCATTTATTCATGCGGTATTGACGTAAGTCGGCGTGCGAGATTGACCGAACCGGCGTACACCTTTTGCCATGGGTTCCATGGTGGAGTACGACCTCGTCGTAATCGGTTCGGGTCCGGGCGGCCAGAAGGCCGCGATTGCGGCGGCAAAGCTCGGCAAGTCGGTTGCCGTCATCGAGCGTGGCCGGATGCTGGGCGGTGTTTGCGTGAACACCGGAACCATTCCGTCCAAGACACTGCGTGAGGCGGTCGTCTACCTCACAGGAATGAGCCAGCGCGACCTGTACGGCGCCAGCTACCGCGTCAAGGAGAAGATCACCCCGGCCGACCTGTTGGCCCGCACCACACACGTCATCAACAAGGAGCAGGACGTGGTGCGGTCGCAACTCATGCGCAACCGTGTCGATCTGATCCAGGGCCACGGCCGGTTCGTCGATGCGCACACTGTCTTGGTCGAGGAACCCACCCGTGGCGAGCGCACGACCGTCAGCGGCGAGTACATCGTGATCGCCACCGGCACCAAGCCGGCCCGTCCGCCCGGCGTCGAGTTCGACGAAGCCCGGGTGCTGGACTCAGACGGCATCCTCGACCTGAAGTCCCTGCCGACGACGATGGTGGTGGTTGGAGCTGGGGTCATCGGCATCGAGTACGCCTCGATGTTCGCTGCCCTGGGCACCAAAGTCACCGTGGTGGAGAAGCGGGACAACATGCTCGAGTTCTGCGACCCGGAGATCATCGAGGCGCTCAAGTTCCATCTGCGCGACCTGGCGGTGACGTTCCGCTCCGGCGAGGAAGTGACGGCCGTCGACGTCGGCCCCGCGGGCACCGTGACCACGCTGGCCAGCGGCAAGCAGATTCCTGCCGAGACCGTGATGTATTCGGCCGGGCGGCAGGGCCAGACCGAGCACCTCGACCTGTCCAATGCCGGACTGGAGACCGACAACCGCGGGCGGATCTTCGTCGATGACCAGTTCCAGACCAAGGTGGAGCATATCTACGCCGTCGGCGATGTGATCGGCTTCCCGGCGCTGGCCGCCACGTCGATGGATCAGGGCCGGCTGGCCGCGTACCACGCGTTCGGTGAGCCGTGCGCGTGCATGCCCGAGCTACAGCCCATCGGCATCTACTCCATCCCCGAGGTGTCCTACGTCGGCGCCACCGAGGTCGAC
Organism: Mycobacterium sp.; assembly: GCA_035634855.1. GTDB lineage: Bacteria > Actinomycetota > Actinomycetes > Mycobacteriales > Mycobacteriaceae > Mycobacterium. The sequence continues at coordinate 12,616 of DASQCE010000586.1, read as the reverse complement.
CTGACCAAGAACTCGATCCCCTACGAGGTTGGCGTGTCACGGTACCGGGAGCTGGCGCGCGGACAGATCGCCGGCGACTCCTACGGCATGCTCAAGCTGCTGGTTTCCACCGAGGACCTCAAGCTGCTCGGCGTGCACATCTTCGGGACCAGTGCCACCGAGATGGTGCATATCGGCCAGGCGGTGATGGGCTGCGGCGGCACGGTCGAGTACCTCGTCGACGCCGTGTTCAACTACCCGACGTTCTCCGAGGCCTACAAGGTCGCCGCGCTGGACGTGATGAACAAGCTGCGCGCGCTGAACCAGTTCCGGACCTAGTCGCAGTCGTCGTCGAACGCCGTCGGCGCGATGTCGGGCGGGCCACCGGCCTCGGCACGGGCCAGCAACCCCTTGACGGCATCGTCGAAAGGCGGTGAGTACGAGATGCTTTCGTCTTCGCAGCCCCCGCCGTTCAGCCCGCCGATGACGCCCGTGACGTTCGACCCGTCGATCCACGGCGCGCCCGAAAGGCCGTCGACCAGTTCCGCGCACTCCAGCGCCGGAAAGCCTTTTGCCGGAACCGCCGTAGCGGTCCGACAGCCGATCGGGCCGCCGCCGACGCCCATCCCGTAGCCGGTCACGGTGACGACGGTGCCCGGTTTCGGGGCCGGCCCCAGCGTCAGGCCGCCGCCGGCCTGGGCCTCCACCGACCCGCCCGCATCTCGGCTGACCCGCGCAATCGCGAAGTCGGCCAGCGGGTCCTGGTTCTGCACCCAGCGGGGATCGAGATAAACGGCATCGATACGCCAGACGTCGTCTGGTGCGGCGGTGTCCTTCAGCCCCGGAACGAACGTGGCGACCGTACCTTCGGCCACGCAGTGCGCGGCGGTGAGGATCAGATCGCCTGCGGCCGAATCCAGCACTCCGCCGGTGCACGTATGCAGCGAGCCGCCGCCCAGGAACACCGCACCCACCCTCGGATCGGGCGGCACCGGCTCTGCGGTGGGCGGCGTCTTGGGTGCGACGGTTGCGGCCTGCTCCACCGGCGGGTGGTTCGCGCATGCGGCGGTCACCCAGGTCAACGCGACGAGCAGTCCCGTTGCCAGGACGGGCGTGGCCGCCGCGGAGAAGCGCATGAGCAACGATCTTGCCTCAACGTGGGGGCTCGCGCCCCGACGCCACCCGGCCCGCCGCGTGGGCGAACATTCTGCCGGGCTGGTTCAGGCGCTCGAGAGAACGGGCACCCGGGTGGAATGTGACATCAGTGGCCTCTTGTTCAAACGAATCGGTGGGCCGCAAGGGCATCTACTGCGAAATGCGCGACACTAGGTGCCAGGAGGCAAGGCAATGGCTGAGAACGCCGATAAACCAGAGCAGCATTACCAGCCCGAGCAGACCGGGATGTATGAGCTGGAGTTCCCAGCGCCGCAGTTGTCCTCGGCGGACGGCAGCGGGCCGGTGATGATTCACGCCCTGGAAGGCTTCTCGGACGCCGGGCACGCAATCCGGCTGGCCGCGCAGTACCTGAAGAACAATCTGGATACCGAGCTGGTGGCATCGTTCGCCATCGACGAGCTGCTGGACTACCGGTCGCGACGGCCGTTGATGACGTTCAAGACCGACCACTTCACCTCCTACGAGGAACCAGAGCTCAACCTGTACGCCCTGCATGACAGCGTCGGAACGCCGTTTCTGCTGCTCGCTGGCATGGAGCCGGACCTGCGTTGGGAGCGGTTCATCACGGCCGTGCGGCTGCTGGCAGAACGCCTCGGCGTTCGCCGGGTGGTCGGCCTTGGCACCATCCCGATGGCGGTGCCGCACACCCGTCCGATCACGATGACGGCGCACTCCAACGACAAGGAGCTGATCGCCGACCACACACCGTGGGTGGGTGAGGTGCAGGTGCCGAGCAGCGTGTCGAGCCTGCTGGAGTTCCGGATGGCCCAGCATGGTCACGAGGTGGTCGGCTTCACCGTGCACGTTCCGCACTATTTGGCGCAGACGGACTACCCATCGGCCGCCGAGGCACTACTTGCCGAGGTCGCCAAGAGTGGCTCGCTGCAAATCCCGCTGGCCGCGCTGACGCAAGCCGCGGTCGAAGTGCACGACAAGATCAATGAACAGGTCGAGGCCAGCAGCGAAGTCGCTCAAGTGGTGGAGGCACTGGAGCGACAGTACGATGCGTTCGTCGCCGCTCAGGAGAACCGGTCGTTGCTCGCGCGCGATGAGGATCTACCCAGCGGAGACGAGCTCGGCGCCGAGTTCGAGCGGTTCCTCGCACAACAGACCGGTGACAAGTCCACGGACGACGACAACAACAAATAGCAGCCCTCACCGGCCCGACAACGAAGTTGGCCTTATGACGGAGCGAAAGCCCAACCTGCGCACAGTGCGGGAACTGACACCGTCGCTTCAGTTCCGCACCATCCACGGATACCGGCGCGCGTTCCGGGTGGCCGGGTCCGGCCCGGCGATCCTGCTGATCCACGGCATCGGCGACAACTCCACCACGTGGAGCACCGTGCAGACCAAGCTGGCGCAGCGGTTCACCGTGATCGCTCCCGATCTGCTCGGCCACGGCAAGTCCGACAAGCCACGGGCCGACTACTCGGTCGCCGCGTACGCCAACGGGATGCGCGACCTGCTGTCCGTCATAGACATCGACCACGTCACGGTGATCGGTCATTCGCTCGGCGGCGGCGTGGCGATGCAATTCGCTTATCAGTTCCCGCAATTGGTCGACCGGCTGATCGTGGTGGGGTCCGGCGGGGTGACCAAGGACGTCAACGTCGCGCTGCGAATCGCCTCACTGCCGATGGGCAGCGAGGCACTGGCGTTCTTGCGGCTGCCGTTGGTTCTGCCGGCGATGCAGGTTGTCGGCCGCGTCGCGGGCGCGGTGTTTGGGTCGACCGGCATGGGGCGCGACCTGCCCGACGTGCTGCGCATTCTGGCCGACCTGCCCGAGCCGACCGCCTCCTCGGCCTTTGCCCGCACACTGCGCGCCGTCGTCGACTGGCGCGGCCAGGTGGTCACCATGCTCGACCGATGTTATTTGACGCAATCCGTTCCCGTGCAATTGATTTGGGGCAGCCGCGATTCGGTGATTCCGGTGAGCCACGCCCGGATGGCGCACGCTGCGATGCCTGGATCACAGTTGGAGATCTTCGAAGGCTCCGGGCATTTCCCGTTCCATGACGATCCTGACCGCTTCGTCGAAGTTGTCGAGCGGTTCATCGATTCCACCGATCCGGCGGTGTACGACCAGGAATTCCTTCGCAGCCTGCTGCGCGCCGGCATCAGTGAAGGCGCCATCTCCGGATCCGTCGACACGCGAGTCGCCGTCCTCGACGCGATGGGCGCCGACGAGCGCAGCGCCACCTGATTCTGACCACGTAGCATCGGCCACATGGCCATCGACGTGACAGTGTTGCGCGTTTTCACCGACCAGGACGGCAGCTTCGGCAATCCCCTCGGCGTCGTCGACGCCAGCCAAGCCGAGCCCAGCCAGCGGCAGCTGATAGCGACCGAATTGGGTTACAGCGAAACGGTGTTCATCGATGTACCGGAGCCTGGGGCCAGCACGGCGCACGCGCGGATCTACACACCCGTAACCGAGCTGGCGTTCGCGGGGCATCCGACGGTGGGTGCTTCATGGTGGCTGCGCGACCGCGGCATCCCTGTCCACACGCTGCAGGTGCCGGCGGGAATCGTGCAGGTCAACTACGAGGACGACCTCACCGCGGTCAGTGCTCGCTCGGAATGGGCGCCGGAGTTCGCCATCTACGACCTCGAGTCGACCGATGAACTCTTCGCCGCGGACCCAGAGGATTATCCCGACGACATCCAGAACTACCTGTGGACGTGGACCGACCGCGAGCGCGGTGCGATTCGGTCGAGGATGTTCGCGGCGAATCTCGGGGTCCCCGAGGATGAGGCGACCGGGGCTGCGGCGGTGCGGATCACCGATTACCTCAGCCGCGACCTGACGATTCTGCAGGGCCAGGGCTCGGTGATCCATACCCAATGGAGCCCGGAAGGCTGGGTACGTATCGCCGGCCGCGTCGTCAGCGACGGCATCAAGCAGATCGACTGACGACGGCCGACGGCTCAGCCCTGCGTGGCAACCTTGCGGGCTGCGCGCAGCGCTTCGATCTCCCGCTCGAAATCTTCGGCAGACGAGAACGACCGGTAGACCGAGGCGAACCGCAGATAGGCCACCTCATCGAGTTCACGCAATGGTCCGAGGATCGCCAGCCCGACTTCATGGCTGGGCACCTCGGGTGAGCCCGTTGCCCGCACGGTGTCCTCCACCTGCTGGGCGAGCACATTCAAGGCGTCGTCGTCGACCTGTCGCCCCTGGCAGGCCCGGCGCACACCGCGGATGACCTTCTCGCGGCTGAACGGCTCGGTGACCCCGCTGCGCTTGACGACGGCCAGCACCGCGGTCTCCACGGTGGTGAACCGCCTGCCACACTCGGGGCATGATCTGCGCCGCCGGATCGCCTGGCCTTCGTCGGCTTCGCGGGAATCGACCACCCGCGAATCGGGATGACGGCAGAACGGACAGTGCATCACCGCTCCTTCGCCGCGACGACAAACAACTACCTCGAACCTCTTCGAGCGTACCTGCGTGCCATCCCCGGAACCCAGCGCCGGCGTAATTGGCGCCCTTGCCGTTGATGCGCCTGCCAGAGTCGTTGTACGGCAATACCTTTCACCGCTCACGACCCACCGTCACGCGATGGGCGCGATGAGCGTCTGACCGGCGTCAAGTGCCACCGAGTCGAGCTGGTTCAGCTCGCGGATGCGCTCGACCACCTGGCCAACTGGTGCGTCGGGGGCGACACGGTGAGCCACCTGCTGCAACGTCTCCCCTGTTTGTACCTGGATCACGGCCAGCCGATCCGGCAAAGGCGCATTACTTCCCGTCAGGCCGCCGAACTGGGCGACCAGGCCGAGCCATGCGGTGATCCCCGCTGCGATGACCGCGAGCACCACTGTGGTCGCGGGCGTGACGGGCCGCCGACGATGCGATGCCCGCGACATCAGCACGCCGGTGCCGCGGTAGCGCATCGGCGCCCCGCCGGGTCGGTGCGACCGCGGCCGTCGGCGGGTGTCGCCCGGCCTGATCACCGGTTTGAACACCGACTCCGCCTGGATTTGTCGGGTGTCGAGGATCGTCATCTGTCCGCCTTCCGCTCGGCCGTATTCGCTCGTGTGTTCGAACATACTCGATCACTTGTTCGATTTATAGAACATGTGATCGAACTGTTGCCAAACGATAGGACAGCCCACCGACAAATTTCGGCGGCTCGATCCGGCCAGACGTCGAGACGCGACACGCATCGAACACATGTTTGATTATTGGATCGGTACGGACTACATTCGGCGCCATGAGCGACGACAGCAGCGACCAGCGCGAAGGCTCTCCACGCACCGACAACACCGGCGGACGCCGACACGACACCGGTCTGACTGAGCGTCAGCGCACCATCCTCGACGTCATTCGCGCCTCGGTCAGCAGTCGCGGTTATCCGCCGAGCATCAGGGAGATCGGCGATGCGGTCGGCCTGACATCGACGTCGTCGGTGGCTCATCAACTACGCACGCTGGAACGCAAGGGCTATCTGCGGCGCGACCCCAACCGGCCGCGCGCCGTCGACGTGCGCGGCGCCGACGACGTGGTGACGCCAATCGTCACCACGGACGTCGCCGGCTCCGACGCGCTACCGGAACCCACGTTCGTGCCGGTGCTCGGGCGCATCGCCGCGGGCGGGCCGATTCTGGCCGAGGAGGCCGTCGAGGACGTCTTCCCCCTGCCCCGCGAATTGGTCGGCGAGGGTTCGCTGTTCCTGCTCAAGGTGGTGGGTAACTCAATGGTCGACGCGGCCATCTGCGACGGCGACTGGGTGGTCGTGCGTCAGCAGAACGTGGCAGACAACGGCGACATCGTCGCAGCGATGATCGACGGTGAAGCGACCGTCAAGACGTTCAAGCGCACGCGCGGTCAGGTGTGGCTGATGCCGCACAACCCTGCGTTCGATCCGATCCCCGGAAATGACGCGGCCGTGCTCGGCAAGGTCGTCACTGTTATCCGCAAGATCTAGCCGTCTAGTTGGCCCTGACGAAGCCGTTGGTTCGAGCGAGTTCCTCACTGACAAACCAGACCTCGGCGCGCGCGTCGTCGTACAGAGTGGTGCCGGGTACCCAGTACAACCCCGACTTGGTGTCAGCCTTGACCGGATAGCCCTCCGGCGCCTCATTGGGGTCATCGAGCGGAAGGTGCATTGCGGTGCCGTTCGGCGCCGGCTCGTCGACCTCGATCCGGGCATGCCGCCCGGTATCGGTCAGCGGGTCGCGTTCCACCGGGGTCGGGACGCGCGTTGGCGCGGTGTCGACGCTGTCGGGATCCTCCTGGTCTTCGTCTGGCGCGTGGCCTGCCTGCGGCGCGTCGTCAGACTCCTGGGCCGCAACCGGCTCCCTCGTTGTGTCGGCCTCGTCGGCGTGCTCGGGCGGTTCCCACAGACTCATCGGTGCCTGCGAATACTCCGCGCCGGACGTGGCCGGCGGGGACCCCACGCCCTCTCGCGCATAGCGACCGCTGAACACCTCCGTGGCGTCGTCGTCGGCAGTTTCCGCACCCTGGCCTTGGGTCGGGACGGCGCCGAAAGCCTCAGAACCGCCATGGCCGAACTCGTCGCCGTCACGGTCGCCGTCGCTGTCGCTGTCGACCAGCGCGTCCTCACGCCCCCGGCGACGGTTACGCAGCGCCGCAACGGCCACCAGCCCGGCCAAGATGAGCACCGGAACGATCGCAAGCACCCACAACCAGCTCGAGGTAAACCACTTGTGGCCTTTGGTGTCTGACGCCTGGTTGGCAGGCGGCGCCTTGGGCACCTCCTGTCCCGGCACCTGCAGACCGGCCAGCTGCGGCGCCAGGTTCGCCGGCTCGGTGCTGAAGGTCTTCTTGGATCGGTCGTAGGAGACCACGCCGCCGCTGAATCGCTGGGTGATCACATCGCCGTTTTCGGCCTGGTCGGCCATGGGTGCGCCAAGCGAACCCGTTGCGCCGCCGAGCTTCTGCCACGCGGCGTTCATGGCGCCGCGCACGATGACTGCGCCGTAGTCGGGGGTCCAGAAGATGACCGGCTCGTCCTTGGCGGCAAAGCTTGTGATCCGGCTCTCGGCGGCCAGGCCGCCGTCGACTTCGCTTGCCGTCGGAAAGCCCAGGTCGCCCTGCGGGCCGCCGACGCTTTCGTATTTAGCCAAGACCTGCCCCGTGACGACGTTGGCTCCGGTCGAGGGACTGTAGAAGATTTTGCCGCCCGCGAAGTTCTGGCCCAGACCGTCGGCACCTATCTTGTACGGCTCGCCTTGCGCGGCACCCAGTGGGCCCAGCGGTCCTCCAGCGGCGCGCCGGGCCGCGTTGATGGCCGAAGCGGGGTCGTCCGGGATCTGTAAGCCGTCGAGTTGTCCGGCAAGCTCGGGCGGCACCGTGGTGAAGGCCTTGGCCTTCCTGTCGTAGGTCACCTCGCCGCCGGTGAATTTCTGCGTGACGAGATTTCCCCGGTACGCCTCGTCGTCGGACGGCACACCGAGCGGGCCCGCCGAGCCGTCGAGCTTGTCCCAGGCGGCGTTGATCGGCCCGCGAACGACCCGCGCACCGGTGTCGGGGGTCCAGAAGATCACCGGGTTGTCCGCGGCGCTGAACGTGGTGTTGCGGCTGTCCGGGGCCTTCCCCGCACCCTCGTCGATCGTGGGGAAGCCCAGGTCGCCGTCGGCGGGCCCGCCGAGCGACATGTACTTGTCCAGGATCGCGCCGGTCATGATGTGTGCGCCGGTGGCCGGGGTGAAGAAGATCTTGCCGCCGGGGAAGTCCTGGCCGAAGCCCTCACCGGCCGGATAGACGCCGCCATCCTTTGGGCCGAGCAGGCCCGTGTCGCCGCCGGCCGCCTGCCACGCAGCGGTGATCGCGGCATCGGCATCATCCTGGGGCGTGGCCGCCGCGACCGGCGCCAGCAGTCCAACCGCGGCGACTGCCAGCAGACCGACAGCCAGCCGCCCCAGCATTGTGCGGCGCACGGTCTGCTGGCCATTCATTAGCCCTCCCGGCCTCGGCGCAAACTACTGCGATGATCATCGCGTCCGTCAACTCTGCGTCAGCAGACGTCGAATACCAAGGACCATCGCCGAATGTTGGAGAGAAAATACCTGGCCCGCGTTAGATGCTGGACATTCGGCCTCGGCAAAACGCCCAGGCTGCGCCAACGGCCCGGGCCGCTAAACGCCCAGGCTGCGCCCAATTATCTCTTTCATGATCTCGGTCGTTCCGCCGTAGATCGTCTGCACGCGTGCGTCAAGGTATGCCCTTGCGACCGGATATTCGCGCATGTAGCCGTAGCCGCCGTGTAGTTGCAGGCAGCGGTCGATGAGATGAACCTGCTTCTCAGTGGAGTACCACTTCGCCATTGCCGCCTGCTCGGCGGTCAGCTTCTCCTCGAGGTGCAACTTGATGAACTCGTCAACCATCATGCGCACCACGGTGGCTTCGGTCGCCAGCTCAGCCAACAGGAACCGGCTGTTCTGCTGACTACCGACGGGACGGCCAAATGCCTTGCGCTCCTTGGTGTATTGCAACGTCAACTCGAGCACCGTCTCCATCGCGGTGGCGGCCATCACCGCGATGCCGATACGCTCCTGGGGCAGGTTCTGCATCAGGTAGATGAACCCTTGGCCCTCTTCGCCGAGCAGGTTCTCAGCGGGCACCTGCACGTCGGTGAACGACAGCTCCGCGGTGTCCTGCGCGTCGAGACCGATCTTGTCGAGTTTGCGGCCCCGCTCAAACCCCTCCATGCCTCGCTCGACGACCAGCAGCGAGAAGCCCATCGCGCCCTTGTCCGGGTCGGTGCAGGCGACCACGATCACCAGGTCGGCGTTGATCCCGTTAGTGATGAAGGTCTTTGCGCCGTTGAGGATGTAGTGGTCACCCTCTTTTGCGGCTCGGGTCTTGATGCCCTGCAGGTCGCTGCCCGTACCGGGCTCGGTCATTGCGATCGCGGTGATGATTTCGCCGGTGCAGAATTTCGGCAGCCAGCGCGCCTTCTGCTCGTCGTTGGCCAGCCGCAGCAGGTAGGGCGCGACCACATCGTTGTGCAGTCCGAAGCCGATGCCGCTGTAGCGGCCCGCCGTGGTTTCCTCGGTGACGATCACGTTGAAGCGGAAGTCGGGATAACCCCCGCCGCCGTACTCCTCGGGCACCGCCATGCCCAGAAAGCCCTGCTTGCCGGCCTCCAACCAGACCCCCCGGTCGACGATTTTGTCCTTCTCCCACTGCTCGTTATAGGGCGCAACGTGCCGGTCGAGGAACGCGCGGTAGGACTCGCGGAACAGATCGTGCTCGGGCTCGAAGAGAGTTCGGTCGTATTTGACGACACTGCCCATGCTGACCTCCATGAACTGGTACGGGCTGTTACCGCCAAACGTACCCCATCCAACCGGATGGTTGGTCGGCGGGGCGGCGGTGTAGTCAGCCGGAGAACGTCGCGGGATTCCCTAGACTCGCGGCATGACCCACGCCCGGACGAGCCTGACTCATTGGGGTGGTTTTTCGGCGGGCATCGAATCCGGGGACATCGCTACCGTTACACCGCTCGACGGCGACACCGACCCGTCACCCCTGCTGGGCAACCTGCCCGGTGCCATCCGGCACCCCTCCCGCATCGCCACACCTGCGGTCCGGCGCGGCTGGCTGCGCGACGGGCCGGGCCCGAGCACGCGCCGCGGTGCAGACGAGTTCGTCGCCGTCTCGTGGGACGAACTGACCGAACTTCTGGCGGGCGAGCTGCGGCGCGTCGTCGACACTCACGGCAACGAGGCGATCTATGGCGGCTCGTACGGCTGGGCCAGCGCAGGCCGGTTTCATCACGCCCAGAGCCAGGTGCATCGGTTCCTCAAGCTCCTTGGCGGATACACGTTTTCGCGACACTCGTACAGCCTTGGCGCCACCGGCGTCATCATGCCGCGCGTGGTCGGCACCCACGATGACCTGTTCAAGCGATCCACCGCGTGGGAGGTCATCGTCGAGCACACCGATCTCCTGGTCTGCTTCGGTGGCCTGGCGCTGAAGAACACCGGCACCAACCACGGTGGCACCACCGGCCACCCGGCCCGTGATGCGTTGCGGCGATTTCGCGACCGCGGCGGACGCATTGTGTCGTTCTCGCCGCTGCGCGACGACGTCGAGGGCGACTGCGAATGGCATGCGCCGGTACCGGGCACCGATGTGGCGATCATGTTGGCACTGGCCTACGTGCTCGCCGCCGAATCGTTGGCCGACAGGGATTTCCTGAACACCCACTGCACCGGTTACGACCGCTTCGAGCGCTACCTGCTCGGTCTTGACGACGGCATCGCGAAGTCGCCGCGGTGGGCATCGAAGATCTGCGGCCTGCCCGCCGACGATCTGATCGCACTGGCGAGACGGATGGCTACGCGGCGCACCATCGTGACAGTCAGCTGGTCGCTGCAGCGGATCCGGCACGGCGAGCAGGCACCGTGGATGGGCCTGACCCTGGCGGCGATGCTGGGCCAAATCGGGCTTCCCGGAGGCGGTTTCGGGCATGGCTACGGCTCGATGAACGAGCCGGGATTGCCGGCGCTGCGCTTCGGTCTGCCGAAACTGCCGCAGGGTCCGAATCCGGTGCATACGTTCATCCCGGTCGCGGCGATCAGCGACATGCTGCTGCATCCCGGCGAACCGTTCGACTACAACGGCCGCCGCCTGACGTACCCCGACATCAAGTTGGTGTACTGGGCCGGCGGCAATCCGTTCCATCATCACCAGAACATTCCGCGGCTGCGCCGCGCGCTCGGCCGTGTCGACACGATCGTCGTACACGACCCGTACTGGACGGCGATGGCCAAGCACGCCGACATCGTCGTGCCGTCCACCACTGCTTACGAGCGCGACGATTACTCCGGCTCCCGCAACGACCCGCTGCTGATGGCCATGCCGAGGCTGGCCGAGCCGTATGCGCAATCCCACGACGACTACACCACATTCGCGGCACTGGCCGATGCGCTCGGGTTCGGCGAGCAGTTCACAGAGGGCCGCAGCACGCGGGAATGGCTCGCGCACATGTACGACAAGTGGGCGGCCGGGCTTGATTTCGCGGTGCCGACGTTCGACGACTTCTGGGCGATGGGCAGGCTGCGGCTGCCCATGGAGAACGGGCTGACGCTGCTGGCCGACTTCCGCGCCGACCCGAAGACGCATCGCCTGAACACGCCGAGCGGGCGCATCGAGATCTTCTCGGACGACATCGACGGGTTCGCCTACGACGACTGCGCCGGTCACCCAACATGGTTCGAGCCGTCCGAATGGCTTGGCGGGTCGCGTGCGGCGCGCTACCCACTGCACCTGCTGGCCAACCAGCCGGCGACGCGGCTGCACAGCCAGCTGGATATCGGTGCCGTCAGCCAAGCTTCGAAAGTGCAAGGGCGCGAACCCATCAGAATGCATCCCGACGACGCCGCGGCTCGCGGGCTCGTCGACGGAGACGTGGTACGGGTATTCAACGACCGCGGCGCCTGCCTGGCAGGCATGGTGGTCGACGACCGCCTGCGGCGCGATGTGGTGCAACTGTCGACCGGTGCGTGGTTCGACCCCGCCGACCCCGCCGACCCGGATGCGATGTGTGTACACGGCAACCCGAACGTGCTCACCGACGATGCAGGCACGTCATCGTTGGCGCGGGGCTGCACCGGCGCGCATGTGCTTGTGCAGGTGGAGAAGTTCACTGGGCCGCTGCCACCCGTTCGCGCGCATCAGCCGCCAGCGATCGTCGACCGATGACCGAGGCGCTGACCGTCGAAGAACGTGGCCGGACAATAACATTCACGTTCGACGACATGATGCGCTATCACGGTCCACACTCCCCTGCCGGCGTGGCGATGTCGTTCAAGGTCATGCAGCGCGCCTTTGGGTTGCTGTCTGCGGGCGGCCCGCCAGATCGCCGTTCGATCACCGTACACACGGCGTTTCGTGGTCCCGGCGCGCGTGACGGATTCGAGGCGGTGACGCGTGCGGTGTCCGACGGCCGCTACATCGTCGACCGCACCCTGGTCAGGGCCGACCGCGGCAGGCTGCTGGAGGACTTCGTGTTCATGGTCGAGGTCGGCGGGCGCACCGCGACCCTGCTGCTACGCGACGGCTTCGTCACCGACGAGTTCATCGACCTGGCCCGTGCCGAGAACCGCAGCGACAAGCAGGAGCAACGACTCGACGAGCTGAAAGCGCAACTCGCGCAGCGGGTGCTGAGCACCGCCTCGGTCGATGTGTTCGACGCCGTCTGACCGAAGTGACCTGTGCCACTCGATGTTTGACGATAGCGATCATGTGGGAACTCCCGCGTCACCACAGGTTCTGACAGGAGGAAACTGGCAATGACCGAGAAGAACAGCGGCCCCGAGGAAGCTATCAAGGGCGTCGTCGAGGGTGCGAAGGGCAAGGCCAAAGAGGTCATCGGCGCCGTCGCCGGCCGCGATGACCTATACCGCGAAGGTCAGGCGCAGCAGGACAAGGCCGATGCGCAGCGCAACGCCGCTCAGAAGGAGGCCGAGGCCGAAGCCGCCCGTG